>NZ_JADBTB010000099.1:0-23934 GCF_020246405.1 Microcystis sp. M083S1 | reverse complement strand
TCTATGGTATATTAGCAGCCGTTGATTTATCCCCAGAATTACGCGAAAAAATTCTGCAAGAAGGGCTTTATGTGGCTCAGATTCATGACCAAGTATTTGAATTAGATATTCCCGATAATTTTCAACCTCAAACCTATTAAATAACCCTGTACTAGGAAAAACTTTTTCAGTAAGCTTTATTGTAATTGTCCGCGCAGAGCATAACGATCTTTTTCTAAACCGAAAGCGAAGAGAAAAGAATGGCTTATAGTGGGGTTAGAAAGAGTAAAAAAGAGAAAGAGAGCGATAACAGCCAATCCTGACGATAAACTAAACATAGTTTTGTAGGAAATTGCTAAAACCCCCAGAATTGGACCTGCTAAGGCTGTTCCCACATCAAAACCGCCGATACAGATAGAATAGGCCCGGCCGCGTTCTTGGGGCCCAGAGCGATCGGAGATTAAAGCCAGTAACATAGGGAATAAAATCCCCCCTCCCGTACCTTCGAGAATAGCGGCTAAAATTAAAGCGGAAGGAGATCGAGCAGAAGATAGAACCAACATGGATAAACCATAGCAAAAAACGCTAATAGTGATGAATAAACCCCGTCCATAGCGATCACTGGCTCCTCCCGACAAAATCCGTCCGATTACCCCCGATACTGCCGCACAACTGTAGAATAGACCGGCACTGAAAGGGATCTGATTTTCGAGGAGAAACAGGGGTAAAAAAGCGACTAAACCGCCGAATAAAGTACCAACCAGCAGAAAAACTAAGGTGGGGACTAAAAAAGCTCGCTCTTGACATAATGCCCAAAAACTGCGCTCAATTGTCGGATTTTCTGCCTTCATTTCGGCTAATTTTTTCTTGAAGTCCAGTTCTTGAATGGAGAAACTCAGGAGAAAGGCGATCGCTCCCGAAGTGGCGGAAACTAGAAATAAACCGTCATAACCGATCGATTTGTAGAGATAACTGCCTAAAGCTGGACCGATTCCCATGCCTATGGGTGCAGTTAAGCTCATATAACCAATTATCTCTCCCCGTTGACGAACGGGGGAAAAATCCACCACTAGGGTACTGTAACCGGTGGTAAAAGCGGCGATACTGAGGCCATGGTAGGCACGGACGACGAATAAAGAGGAAAGATCGCGAAAAAATAGATAACCGAGGGGTGCAGTAGCGGCGACAATAGTTCCAAATAAAACCACTAATTTGCGACTGCGGCGATCAACTAGATTGCCTAACCAACTGCGCGATAAAATTAAACCGATGGCAAAAGCCCCCATGACAAAACCGATATCTTGTTTGCTACCGCCTAGGGAGTCAATATAGATGGGGAGAGTGGGGAGGAGAGTGGTGATACTTATCCAGAAAAACAGCGCCGTGACGAAGAGAATGAGTAGTTGACGACGAGTTTCGGCAGTAAGCGATCGAAAAGTTTTGAAAGCGTTCACAACAGCGACCGTCACAGGCAACAAAAAGACCCGGAGATCACGCCAGTCACAAGCATCCCGTATTGCTGCTACCTTCCGGTCCTGACAAGGTTAAGGCGTTGCGATCGCATGAGTCCGAGTCTTTTCTATCATAACATCTTTTTCCGGGATACTGGCATTTTTTTCCAGAGAATTTCCTCTCAATCTAGACTGTGAACAGAAATTTTCTCAACGAGGGGGTTTTTGTAATTGTTGTTGTAGAGAAGTTTCCGCTTCGATCGCCAATCCGCTAAACTGTCGGATTAAGGGTGAAGGACTCTCCCCAGAATCGGCAGCCAGGAAAAATAACCAACGGCTGCCGGGGGTGAGTTGTTCGATGGAATTGAAGTTACTTGTCAACCAAATTAGCGGTAAATTAGGCAGATTGGCGTTTTTTTGACTAGCTTTTGCCTCTATACCAGCTAAAGTCTCTAAAATGACCCTTTCCCCTTGAATTAAACCCGTTTCACCAGTCCAGAGTTTCACATTTAATTGCCGACGATGGGCATAAAAATAGAGGGAAGCAGCGGCAATAATCGCCCGTTCAAAACTGTCTTCTTGCCAATCACAGAGGGTATCGAGACAGATAATCACTTCCTGTCCTCCCGTTAACACTTCTAATTCCCGAATTTGAAATTCTCCCAAACGGGCGCTAGTTTTCCAGTGAATTAAACGGGTAGAATCACCCTGGCGATATTGTCTCAGGTTACGCGTAAGTCCTTGACTAGCCCTTTGATAATAGCGATTATTTTCTAATTTTTGTTCCATCTCTTGACCGAGGGAATCGATTAGGGGACATTGTTGTAAGGGTAAAATTTGGGGATAAACTAAAGCTTTAGCCGCTGCTTGATGACAACGACGACACCAAAATAAACCGAGAGGGGCTGCTGTTCTTAATTGTACTTCTTGCCAGTGATAAATACCCCGTTTACTGGTGGGTAAATAATAGGTCAAACGATGGCAACTTTTGGGGGCAATCGCTTCTATTGGGGTTATTTTTGGCTGATTGAGGACAATTGGCAGCATATCTGTCACTTCTAGCAGATTTATCGGCTGATTGCTGGTATTTTCTATCTCTAGGCTTATACTAAGATCGTCCCCCGCACTCACGGGTACAATGGCAAGACGACGCACTTTTAGGGGAAGAAGGGAACGACGCGGTAGAATTATTGATAAAATTAAAACAGCGATCGTCGTGCCACAGATAGCATACAACCATCCCGCCATGGTATTGGTCGCCGCTCCGAAAAAACAGAGGGTAATGCCAATGATTACCCCCCCACCGTAAGCGGGTAAAATACCGCGATCTTCTAACCAAGTTTTCATAGGGTTTAGTGGTTTTGTCGTCTTTGCTGGAAGGCTAAAAATCAGGCCCACACTTCTAGAATTACCCCAAAATCCCTCTGATCAGCGAAGGGAGTCCTATCCCTTGTCACTATTGTTATTTTTCTTAACAAAACTTAACAATTGATGGCAAAATTTTGCTTGCTTTTGTGGGCAGATTTTGGGATAATATTTTTGAAAGAGTTTATTCATAATTGGAATCTAAGCAGTCAGAAATAAACACAAACATCCCATTATGAAACAAGCATAACCCAAGCCGCCGCTAAAGTCAAGCACTCATTCCTAATTATTATTAGATTTCTTGCATAATTAATTTTTCAGAGTTCAAATATTTATTAGTACAAAAAGACCATTTGGAAGTTAACGAATTGATCGGGGTTTGAGCGAGTCAATTGGCGATCGCATTTTCGGCACTTTTCTGCTTACTTTATTCGCTAAAAAGCATACAGGATAAAGGTTACAGCAATTTTAAAACCCTTCCCTTAAAAAATTAAGCGAACAATGAGTCGAAGGCTCTGCCTTAAAGTAGTATTCAGGTAGAACCTGGGAACGCGCTAAAAATCAGGCCCACATCTCTATAATTCCCCCAAAACCCTTGAGAAACTATCAAGGAGATCGGACTGATCTGTTCAGGGAGTTCTCTTCCTTGCCACTCTTAGGACTTTTTCTTAACAAAACTTAACAATTGATGGCAAAATTTTGCTTGCTTTTGTGGGCAGATTTTGGGATAATATTTTTAAAAGAGTTTATTCATAATCGGAATCTGAGCAGTTGCCGATAAACACAAACATCCCATTATTAAACAAGCATAACCCAAGCCGCCGCTAAAGTCAAGCACTTACTCTAATTATTTTTCGCCTGAAACTTCTAATTCCGTGGGGGGTTGGGGGTATGAATTAAAATAACAAAGGTTGAAAACCGTGTTTGCGGGAAGCTGCGCCGATTTGTTCCATTTTAGGGACGGTAATTTGATTGCGTCCCCAGGAAAAATTAGTTTGCCAACCCTCCAACTCCAATAAAATCGCCTCAGCAAAACAGGCAAACATTTGACGAGAGGGAATATCCATATTAACGATTTTCATAATTTTCCAGTCAATATCGAGGGAATGCTCGACAATGCCGCCCTTAATCACCGAAATATCGGGGGCATTTAACACCGTGCCTAAATTTTTCGGATAACCACCATCAATAATAATACAGGGGCGCTTGAGTTTATCTGGATCAATTTCCACCCCTTTAGGCAGACTAGCCACCCAAACAATGATATCAGCCAGGGGTAAAGCCTCCTCTAGGGGAAGAATTTTACCGCGTCCTAACTCCTCTTGCAGAGATTGTAAACGCTCTTGATTGCGTGCCACACATATTAGTTCTTTTGTATTGGTTTTTTCATTTAACCAACGACAAACGGCGCTGCCGATATCTCCGGTGGCCCCACAAACCACGACGGTAGATTGAGCTAAATCAACGCCCATTTTTTCAGCGAGGGTTTGCACCTGAGTGCAGATGACGTAAGCGGTGTGGGTGTTACCGGTGGTAAAACGGCCAAAATCTAGCTCGATATTGCGCACCTGTCGATTATCTTTGAGATTAAATTCCTCGAAAATAATTGAAGAAAAACCGCCGAGTGCGGTGATATTGATATCACTTTTTTGAGCGAGTGCCATGGCATTTAGCACCTTACGAATAGCAGACTTTACCCAACGATTCGACAACATCTCCGGTAAAAAACAGGATTCGATATATTTACCTCTGATGGTTTGCCCCGTGATGCTGGTGACATGAAAATCATCGACAATTTGCGGGGGGGCAGCGCACCAAAAATCTAATCCCTGGTTAGCATATTCAGGATAACCTAGATCGTCGGCGACCGATTGGGCGTGTTCTAAACTGGTAAGATGACCTATAAGACCAAACATTGATTGTTCTTTCGTTAGACTAGATGGCACTAGATAAAAATTAGGATATTGCTAAGAAATCGTTAAGACTCTTAAATATAATACACAAAAGTGCCGCTCTGTGTTGAGCGGCAGCCCGGCGAAAAAAAGAAATCTAGACGCTCAAGCTTTAGACAGCAGTTAATCCGTAGGCAGACATTCGCATGATATCACGGGTGCTGAAACCAATATTGCTTAAAGCTTCCCCGTAGCTAATCATAAAGTCTTCCACGAGGGCCTCTTTTTCCATAGCGAGGACGCGAGCATCATCCTCGACTTGATTGAGCATTCTCCAGACAATGGGAAGATTAGCGCGATTTGCCGCTTCTAATTCCTCTTTAGCGGTTTCAAAGTTAGCTTTTAGCCATTCTTCGCCAAAATTGAGATGTAAATATTCGTCTTTAACTACGCTTTCAGTAATTTTACGAGCAAAAGGATCAGCAACAGGAATATAAATATTATAGGCAGCGATCGCAAAAGCTTCGATAATCAAAGATTGGATTAATAAACAGGTGACAACTTTACCTTCTGCGTAGGCAATTTGGAAGTTATCGTGCAGAGAGGAAAAGAATTCTCTGGCATAATCCATATCAGGAGTGATTTGCAAATTTTGGCCGCAAGCTTGAAAACCTTTCATGTGACGGTTTTCCATTTTTGCCAGACGGTGTAACTCTTCTTTGTTATCGGTGAGGATGTCTGCTAATTGAATATAATTGCTATTGGCCTCGTATTCTCCTTCAATAACGATGGCATTAATGCGACTATAGGCTGATTTATAGGTTTCGCTGGTGAAATCAAGCTCTGATGATACAGCAAGCTCTGGCATAAACTCGATTGACTCCTATTTCTGACGAGATTTTTCCGACGTTCTTTCCAGTCTAGGGTAAGCCTTCTAGATGGAGTGATCTTTTTACGAGTCTAGCTCGATCGGTCTTTTTTGTATAGCTTGGCTTGAGAGGCTGACTTGCCAAGTTAGCTATAGCGGTATCTTTTGCCACTGAAAACAAGTTTAGAGGCAATCCCTTCTTAACAGACGAGATTGCCGGCTGTTTGCTCAAACCGTGGCCAAAGATTTCCGGCACTCGGCCTGTTGTAAGATGGCCCTGGCTGCCTGTTTACCCGATAAAGTGGCCCCTTCCATGCTATCAATGTAATCCTGTTGGGTATAACTACCAGCCAGGAAAAAGTTAGGGATAGGAGTCGCTTGCGAGGGACGATAGACATCCATCCCCGGTGCTTCCCGATAGAGACTCTGGGCCAATTTCACCACACTAAACCAAGTCATCTTTAACTCCCGCGAGGAGGGAAATAACTGATGGACTTGCGCTAAAACGTGCTGGGCAATATCTTCATTTTTAGTTTTAATAAAAGGGTCCCCGGGGGTTAAAACTAACTGTAATAAAGAGCCTTCTCCGGGGCGATAATAATCCCTAGGACTGGTGAGAGCAAGATCTGCAAAACAGGAGAAATCCGCTTGGTGGGTGTACAAAAGATTGTCAATTCCCACCGCTTTTTGCAGTTGTCGGCGTTTTTCGGCATCATTTAACTCCGTCACCCAACCGTCAAAACGCAATTGTACCGTAGCGACGGGGACGGCTTCTAGTCGGAAAATATTATCAAAAATCGGCATTTTCCGCCAATCTTGGGGAATAAGACGCTGAATACCGGGGACATCACCAGCGCAAACGTAGGCATCTGCGGTGATAGTTTCTGTGGTTTCTCCGTTAGCGACGATCAGGCCATTAACTTGCAGATTTTCGCCCTCTCCAGAATAGAGAATTTCCCGCACCTGACGACGGGTAGAGATTTTGGCGCCCCGTGCCTCCAGATAGTTAATAATCGGTTTATGTAGGTATTCGTGGGGGGAACCTTCCAACATCCGCAGGACGGAAGCTTCGGTTTTAGCGGCAAAAAATTGGAAAATCGTCAGCATACAACGGGCCGAGATATTTTCCGTATCGATAAATCCTAAGGCATAGGCGATCGGATTCCACATTTTTTTTAAACTGCCGTCATTACCGCCATGGCTACGAAACCAATCGGCAAAACTAATCGAGTCTAGATCCCGAATCGTTTTCATCGCTCCTTGAAAGTCTATCAGACCGCGGACGATGGGACTGGTACCTAAGGCCAGAGAATTAAAGATTTTATCGGCTGCTGAGAGTTGGGAGGAGGTAAAAAAGGCTTTTAAACCGTTAAAAGGCGCACCTGCGACGAAACGAAAGTCTAATTCGCCGATTTTTCCCCCTTCGTTGATAAAAGTGTGGGTGTGTTCTTTGAGTAGTAGGGATTGAAAAGCGCCCACTTTTTTCATTAACTCAAAAAGATTATAGTAACAACCGAAAAAGACGTGCAAGCCCATCTCGATGTGATTACCGTCCGTATCTACCCAACTACCGACTTTTCCACCGACAAAGGGACGAGATTCTAAGATTTCTACTGTACAGCCCGCATCGACTAGATCGATAGCTGTTGCCATTCCCGCTAATCCCGCACCAACGATCACCACTCGCATTTGTCAAGTTCCTGTTACAATTTTTCACTAAATCTTTATTTTACCCCGATCGGTCTGGTGTTTCTCGCTGGCGATTTTTTCAGGGACGCTTGAGGGCGTGGCAAAATAATTGAGAGTTGCACTAGGGAGAAGTCATTTTGAAGCGATCGCTAGATAGGAGACAGGGATTAATTATTGTCAGTATTATATGGATATTGGGGATATTAGTCGATAGATTCTGGTTTAGTCTCGATCATACTATTCCTGCTTGGGATCAGGCCGATTATCTCAACGGTGGGATTATTTATACCCAAGCTTTCCAAAATCCGCGCTGGTTTGATGGGGATTGGTGGCGCAGTTTATGGCTAATGTCCCCGAAAATTCCCCCTTTAACCTATCTTTTAACGATTCCCTTCTTTAATCTCTTTGGTATTAGCGTTGACGCGGGTATGTGGGTAATGGCTATCTATAGCGCCCTACTGCTCTTTTCTGTGTACGGATTGGGAATTATCCTCTTTAATGGGACTGTGGCTTTATGGGCGGTCTTAATCTGTCAATTTCTACCCGGTTTATACTATTATCGCCTCGAATATCTCTTAGATTTTCCCTTAGCGGCAATTGTAACGTTTTCTTACTTCTGCTTGACATGGTGGCGATTTAGTGGACAAGGCTGGCCAAAAGCGATCGCTGTGGGTATTTCTTTCGGTTTAGGGATGTTAGTCAAACAAACCGCCCTATTTTTCCTCTTTTTACCGATTTTGTGGGTATTGGGCGAAAATCTCCGGCGAAAACGTTGGGGCAATCTAGCGCAATTAATGCTCAGTTTTTTAACGGCAGCATGGTTAATGTTTCCCTGGTATCGGACGAATTGGTTATTAATGTTAACTGCGGGCAAACGTGCCACGGTAGATTCGGCGATTTTGGAGGGAGATCCGCCTCTTACCAGTCCAGATGCCTGGACATTTTACGCCCAAGTTTTACCCTATTTTCTTTCTTGGGTATTGTTATTAGTTCCCGTGGTGGGATTATTAATCTCCTTACGCCATAGAAAAACCGAAGATAAGGTTAATCGTCCTGTGTGGATTTGGTTAGGAGTTTTTCTGCTGGGGGGATACCTATTATCATCCCTCAACATCAATAAAGATGCTCGTTATATTTTGCCGCTTTTACCGACTTTATCCTTAATTTTATCCGTTGGTTTATTATCTTGGCGCGGTCGTTTTGCCCCCAGTATCCGTTGGGGAACGATAACTATTGCCGCTATTCTCACCAGCTTAAATTTATTCCCCTTGGGGGGAGATATAATTACTAACGTTTTCAGTCCCAAATTACAACACCATCCCTATTTAAAAACTGGCTGGCAAAACGAAGAAGTAGTTAAAGAGATTCTAGCCGATTCTCCCTATCTTCGCAGCACCCTAGGGGTTTTACCTTCCACCCCCGAATTAAATCAACATACTTTCTCTTTCTACGGTGGTAAACATAATTCCCAGGTTGCCGGCAGACAGGTGGGAGTTCGGGAAGAAGATATCGAAAAGGATGTCAATTCTTTAGATTGGTTTTTAACTAAAACTGGTGAACAGGGTTCCGTCCCCAATGTCCAGAAAAAAATTGTTAATCGAGTCGCCACTGGGCCAGATTTCCAAGTGGAGAAAACTTGGCAGCTACCGGATGATAGCACCCTGTCCCTACACCGAAAAATATATCCTTCTGTCACGGTTAAACCCCTTGAAAATGCGCCAAAACGGGTGGAATTAAGAGAGATTGCTATTGCCGAAAAAGCTTCTCCTAATCAACCCATTCCCGTGGTTTATAAATGGGCCGGAGACTGGCAACAATTAAAGTCAGGGATAGTGATTTTAACCTGGCAAGAAGTGGACGGTAAGGATTATTGGATGCACGATCACGGTATAGCTATGGGGGGATTAATGGCAAACAAATTAACTCCAGAAGAGCAACAAAAGGGTTTTGAAGTCACTGAAAAAACCGCCATGCAGTCGGCAGCAACCCCCGGAGTTTATCGCTTATCTGCTGTTTATCTCAATCGGGAAACTGGCGAAACCTATCCGATTAAAACTAACGCTCAAATTACCATCGATCCTCAAGTTCCCAAGTTAGCAACGCCCCAATTAGATTTAGTGACCCAATTGCGCTTAAAGTCTGCTAATATTGGTCAAGGATTAACGGGTATTGAGCCAATTTTTGAGTTAAATAATCGTATCAATCAATACGATTCGATTCAGGATTATGTGCTGCAAGCAGACAAGGCTTTTTCCTATCGTTTACAGCAACAAAATCCCCCCGATAAGTTATCTTTAGCCTACGGATTAGCAATTTCTAAGGTACTACAACAGGATGTGGCAGGGGCAATAAAAGCCACGGAGAAAATGATTAAAATTGACCCCCATAATCCCTATCATTATGCTTATCAAGGGTTTATTTATCTCTACGATTGGCAACCGCAAGCAGCCCAAAAAGTCTTAGATAAAGCTAGACAATTAAATCCCGATAGTGAGGAAATTAAGACTTTAAATGCAGTGGCTGCCTTGATGGGGGGAAATCTCGTTAAAGCTTGGCAATTATGGCAGTCAAATTAAAATAGAGTGGGAATTATGAATTATGAATTATGAATTAGGAAGTGGGAGAGGGGAGAAAAAAGCTGTCTTCTGTCTCCTCAATCTTGAATCCTAACCCCATGGTAGATGTGGGATTTTTGCAGGAGTTATATTTTCCAACAAAGATAAGCAAAAGTTATTTATTGACTGCAAAAACTTGAGAATATTTAAATTAACATTCCGCAATATTTATAAATTCTTAAGAATTAATTGAGAAAGATTTTGATTTAACAACGACGTTATGCTAGTTACAGCGATTTGATATAATTTCATAATGGGATATTCTATGCTTTTTTGGGCAGCAATGGTTGAAACCTTTGCCACACCTAGAAGGTGATCCTAATTAAGACGGGTAAATCAGTCAATTTCACCCACAACGATGATCTTTTTTTTGTGTAGTTTTATTGCAAAAAAAAAGTTTTTTTGACAAAAAGCACAAAGTATGATAGGAACCCAAGGTATTTCTGGTTGCGAGTAATTATTGTAGAGAAGGGAGATGGGAGGGGGGTGTGGGGTGTGGGGTGTGGGGTGTGGGGTGTGGGGTGTGGGGTGTAGGGTGTGGGGTGTGGGGAGTTTTCTCAGTGAACTGATAACTGATAACTGAATACTGACTCCTGACTCCTATCTCACCATTGAGATAACTACTGTAACAACTCCCTGGGATCGGTGACTTCCCCTTTAATTGCTGCCGCTACCACCATCGCCGGACTCATCAACAAAGTACGACCGGAAGCGGAACCTTGACGACCTTTAAAGTTACGATTGGAGGAGGAAGCGCTGATCTGATCTCCCTGCAATTTATCGGGATTCATGGCTAAACACATGGAACAGCCAGCCTCGCGCCATTCAAAGCCTGATGCTAGGAAAATTTGGTCTAATCCTTCTGCTTCCGCCTGTTTTTTGACTCTTTCGGAACCGGGGACGATAAAAGCTTTCACATGGGGGGCAACACGATGACCTTGGGCAAATTTGGCCGCTTCGCGCAGATCACTGATCCGGCCGTTAGTACAGCTACCGACGAAGCAGACATCGATTTTTGTGCCTTTAATCGGGGCGCCGGGGGTGAGTTTCATGTATTGATAGGCTTCCTCTGCGATCGCTCTTTCACTTGCCGGTAAACTTTCGGGAGTGGGAATGACTTCGTTAACCCCGATTCCTTGGCCCGGAGTAATCCCCCAAGTAACTGTGGGTTCGATTTCGCTGGCATCGAAGACCACCACATCGTCATAAACCGCATCGGCATCGCTTTTAATGCTTTCCCACCAATTAACCGCACTTTCCCAGTCTTTGGGCGCAAAATCACGACCTTTGAGGTAATCGTAGGTGATCTGATCGGGGTTGATATAACCACATCGGGCCCCACCTTCGATCGCCATGTTACAAATCGTCATCCTTTCTTCCATGGACATCCGTGCAATTGTACTACCAGCGTACTCGTAGGCGTAACCAACACCGCCTTTAACGCCTAATTGACGGATAATATGGAGAATTACATCTTTAGCATAGACACCGGGGTTTAAATCGCCGTTTACCTCCACTCGACGCACTTTTAATTTCGATAGGGATAGGGTTTGGGTAGCAAGAACATCCCGCACTTGGGAAGTTCCGATGCCAAAAGCGATCGCCCCAAAAGCGCCGTGGGTGGAGGTGTGGGAGTCACCACAAGCGATCGTCATCCCCGGTTGGGTTAGACCCTGTTCGGGAGCGATCACATGAACTATACCCTGATTGCCGGAACCGATGCCGTAGAAAGGAATATTATTGGTTTGAACATTAGTTTCGATCGCCCGGATCATTTCCTCGGCCAAATCGTCAAGGAAAGGACGCGCCTGATTTTCGGTGGGGACTATGTGATCAACAGTGGCAATAGTCCGTCCTGGAAATAATACTTTTAAACCCCTTTCTCTCAGCATCGAAAAAGCTTGGGGACTGGTGACTTCATGGACTAGATGCAGTCCGATAAATAATTGTGTCTGTCCACTGGGAAGAATATTAACCGTGTGTGCGTCCCAGACTTTATCGAATAACGTTCTTGCGCTCATTGACCTTGGAATGATAGTCATCCCCCTAATCATATCAGCTAACCCCGGCCGATAAATATTAATTTTTTCTTTTCTCTTGGTTAGTAGGGATAATAAATAAATAGCTCTGTTTTTGCCAGAGATTAAAACCATCGGTTTTTGAGTGAAAGAAACGACTTTCGCTAATAACTATTTAAGTAATTACTTCTGCTCCTTATCCCCCGATACCTATAATTTTTAAATAGGATTTAGTCTAACATTCTCTAGGTTTGAATAACCCCTCATTCCATAGCAAAAAAAATTTATTCTTTTCTTGTGACCGCTAAATTATGCTTGCTAACTTTCCTGTTCAGATAAATTTCTCCAACAAAAATTAATCCTAGAATCAGAGATAAACTCAGCCATGATACTAGGATTCCTAAGTAGTTAATACTAATATAGTAATACTCAAAGATTCCTCCCAAATTAACTAACAATAAAGGTCATGGAAGTCTTAGGGATATTCCTCATTGCCTTTTGCTATCAGACAATAGTTCTCTTGCATAATTTTTTTATTGTATAGTGGAGGATTTTGCTTTTTTCTCGATTTTTAGATGGAAGTAGAAAAAAGAATAAAATGTGATCTTAGGTCAGGAAATAATCTATAATTTTGCTATGTTTATTAGCAAGATTATAGATTATCAAGACTTATCAGATGAACAGTTAAAACGCCGTTTAGGTGTGTATAAACAAACCTGTAGAAAGATGGTAGAATCAGTAAAAAGTGTTGAAGCTGACTCTAATTCAGCATCTAAAAGGGAACCGAACCCTAAACTATCTATAGAAGAACAAGTTTTAGTAACGTTAGAATATTGGCGAGAATATAGAACATATTTTCACATTGGTATAAGTGGTCAACTATCAGAATCAACTATAGGTCGGATTGTAAATAAGACGGAAAAAATGCTTTTACAATCGGGAAACTTCCGTTTAAAAAGAAAAAAAGCTTTACTCAATCAAGCAGAGATACCGGTCATAACGGTAATGGATGTAACGGAAACTCCCATAGAAAGCCCCCAAAAGAAACAGAAAGATTTTTTTGGTGGTAAAAGAGGTTATCATAGTTTAAAATCCCAATTAGTAGCTAATAAAATACAGAGGAAATTATCTGTGTCTTTTGTGGGAAAGGTAGCGGTAATTATTTTAGTTTATTTAGCAAACCCTAAATAGGAAACTCAAAATCTTGAAAATCTTATCCTGTAAATATCGGAATTGTCGTCGAAGAGATAGTTTAATAGTTAACTTGTTGGCGGCTATTTGTAACTGTGAGTTAGGGATAGGTATAGCAACTTCTTAAAAGTTGCCAAACATTAATCTACAAGGATAATTTATTCTCAATTTTTATAATTGAGATAGTTTGTGCCGCTTAAATAAAGAGGTTTTGATAACCAAATTAAAGCAGCTCTAAAGAGTTTTGAGTTAAAAGTAAAACTTCAGGTTTTGATTCAGAACAAATGTGCTAATTAACTAATTTTCCCAAAAAAATTAGTTAGCCTATCATTATAACATATAATTAATTTGCAATAGTTCTATTAAAAACCCGCTCACGGCTAAACTAAATAAACATATTACCGCCAACAAAAAAGTCTTCTCGATCCTGATAGGCTTGTTCGATAGAATCGATTAAGACATTCATGGCCTTGCGGTGACGGTGGATTTCCAATGGTTATCCGTCATCAAAAATCAAGTCTTCTGGGGGAATGGGGGGTTCTTCCCAATCGATAACTGGAGGAGTGAGGGGTTGAGTCATCGGGGTTACGTCTGGGATAGAGATGGTTTTATTTCATCTGCAAGACGAGGCGATATTTAGGTTGTCCAGTTCTCAATTTTTCCATGGCTTCATTCACCTGCGAGATAGCATAGGTTTCCGTGACCGGTTCAATGCCATGGCGAGAGGCAAATTCGATCATTTTATTGATGGTACTGGGACTACCCAAAGGACTGCCAGAAATCGATTTTTGACCCATAATCAAGGGGAAAGCGTAGGTAGCCATGGGTTCAAGAACGGCCCCAACAATATGCAGACGACCTTTGGGACGTAAACAGGCGATATAAAGACCCCAATCGAGATTAACGTTAACGGTAGAGATGATGAAATCAAAGTAATTTTGTACCGATTGCAAAGCTTCGGGGTCTCTGGAATTGATAAAATGAGTCGCCCCTAGTTCTTTTGCTTCTGTTTCTTTATCGGGACTACTAGAAAAAGCGGTTACTTCGCAGCCCCAAGCTTTGAGGAATTTTAAGGCTATATGGCCCAATCCACCAATACCAATGACACCAACTCGGGCCGTGGGTTTAATATCAAATTGGACAATGGGATTAAAGACGGTAATACCACCACAAAAAAGCGGGCCAGCTTTGGCAGCATCTAACTGGTCCGGCAAGGGAACTAACCAACTATGATGGGCCCGGACTTTTTCAGCAAAACCGCCATGGCGACCGACGATAGTTCCTTCGGCAGTGGCACAAAGGTTTTGATCCCCCGACATACAAGTTTCACAGGTGGAACAGGAACGGGAAAACCAACCAAGACCGACTCTTTGCCCTAGGTTTAATTCTTTGACTTTAGCACCGAGAGCGGCGATCGTGCCGACCACTTCATGACCGGGGACAAAGGGATAGGTGGTCAGTCCCCAATCGTTATCGAGCATACTTAGGTCACTGTGACAGATGCCGCAATATTCCACCGCGATTTCCACATCTTCATCCGCTAATATACCCGGATCGTAGTCAAAAGGCTCTAGTTTTCCCCCTTTTTCTCGGGCAGCATAGGCTCTAATCATGATTAAGTCCTCTAGGATCGGTGTATTGGTTATCTTATCTCAAATTGATCTGAATTCGGGTTAAGAAGATTTGGCGATCATTCCACTGCTCGGCACATCAACATCAAGGAATTCCGCTCGTGATCATTAAAAAAATCTTAAAAACGGTAATTTTAAGAATAGCGAGAGGAGATCGCTAACTGTCAGCATCAGCAAAATTACTGGTTTTGGGTTACTCTTGATATATAGACCGCTCGCCAGCCGCTTGCGGACTTTACCGACAAGTTTTGTTAGGAGCGGACGAAAATTGTCCTGTTTCATCCTCGGCAAGATTAGACGAGGTAAAAAGCCCGTTTCTAATTTTGGGATAATTTTTGTCAGCGATTGTATCCTATTAACTACCGTTATTATTAGAGCGTCATGGGAAAAGTCATCGGCATCGACTTAGGGACAACCAACAGTTGTGTTGCCGTACTCGAGGGAGGTCAGCCGATTATAGTTCCTAACTCGGAGGGGGGAAGGACAACTCCTAGTATCGTGGGGTTTGGCAAGGGCCAGCGCCTAGTGGGACAACTGGCCAAACGTCAGGCGGTCACTAATGCCGAAAATACCGTCTATAGCATCAAACGCTTTATCGGTAGGCGCTGGCAAGACACGGAGGCAGAAAGGGGACGAGTTGCCTATCATTGCCAACGCGGTCGCGATGATACCGTCAATATCAAAATTCGCGATCGGGAATTTACCCCCCAAGAAATCTCGGCCATGATCCTGCAAAAATTAAAGGCCGATGCCGAGGCCTATCTGGGAGAAACGATTAACGAGGCCGTGATTACAGTTCCCGCCTATTTTACCGATGCCCAACGTCAAGCCACTAAAGACGCGGGGATGATCGCAGGACTAGAAGTATTAAGAATTATTAACGAACCCACCGCCGCCGCCCTGGCCTACGGTTTAGATAAACAAAACGAAGATCAACATATCCTCGTTTTTGACCTAGGAGGAGGAACCTTCGACGTTTCCATCCTGCGACTGGGGAAGGGAGTCTTTGAAGTGAAAGCCACGGCCGGCAATAACCATCTTGGGGGGGACGATTTTGATAACCTCTTAGTGCGGTGGCTGGTGGAGAACTTTCAAAGCCAAGAAAACATCGATCTGGCCAGCGATCGCATGGCGATCCAAAGACTGCGAGAAGCCACCGAAAAAGCCAAAATCGAGCTTTCTAGCATGATTACCACCTCGATCAATCTCCCCTTCATCGCCGCCGACGAAACCGGCCCTAAACACCTAGAATTAGAACTAACTCGCGCTAAATTCGAGGAATTAACCAGAGAATTAGTGGAAAAAACCCTCGAACCCGTACAACAGTCCCTCAAAGATAGCGAACTGCAGCCTAGCGATATCAATCGTGTCATTCTCGTTGGTGGTTCCACCAGAATCCCCGCCGTGCAAGAATTAATCTCCCGTTTCTTTTCTACCGGCCAGATCGATCGCTCTGTTAACCCCGATGAGGCCGTTGCTTTGGGGGCAGCGATTCAAGCCGGAGTTTTAGGTGGAGAAGTGGAAGATATCCTCCTACTCGATGTCACCCCCCTTTCCCTCGGCATTGAAACCCTCGGCGAAGTCTTTACCAAAATTATCGATCGCAATACCACTATCCCCACCAGTAGATCTCAGGTTTTCTCCACCGCTGCCGATGGTCAAACTTCGGTGGAAATTCATGTCCTGCAAGGGGAAAGAGCTATGGCCCAGGATAATAAAACCCTCGGTAAATTTCTCCTGACGGGAATTCCTCCCGCCCCTAGGGGGGTGCCACAAATCGAAGTGGCCTTTGAGATCGATGTCAACGGCATCTTGAAAGTGGCCGCCAGCGACCAAGGCACCGGCAAAGAACAAAGCATTTTAATTAGCCATACTGGAGGGCTGAAACCGAACGAAATTGAAAAAATGCGCCTAGAAGCCGAAAAATACGCCGAATCCGATCGCCGTCGTCTGCAAATGATCGATATTCGCCACCAATCCGATAGTCTTTTCTATAGCTACGAAGTCACCATCAGGGAAAACAGTCAGTTAGTCGCCCCCGATATCCGGCAACTGGCCGACCAGAAGCGGCAACAGTTGGAAATCGCTCTGCGCGACCCCTCCATATCCCCAGAAAAGCTAAAAACCACCTTGGCAGAATTTCGTCAGATTGTCCTCGAAATCGGTACCCGCATCTACACAGGTAGACAAGAGCAAAACCAAACCCTTAACGGTACTGGTTTTGAACCGATCGATGTCACCGAAAAACTGACTCGACCCACCCGCACCCAAGCCACTTCTTCGAATACCTTCACCAACGGGCCAACCCTCTCCCCCACTCAAACCAGAACCTATAGTAATCTGGAAACTAAATCCACCGAATCGGGCAGTGATGATGATCCCTACGATGGGGAAGAAATGAGCGCCAGTGACTACGAGGCCGTAGATTAAAAAGTGATCAGTAATCAGTAATCAGTTATCAGCTTTTTTCTCCCCTTCTCCCCACACCCTACACCCCTTCTCCCCACACCCCACACCCCCACACCCCAACCCCCACCGAAAAAAATAGTAGGGATAACCCAACTAAACTATTATGTATACTTTGTTAAAGTAACAACTAGACCGAAAATTTATTTATAAATTGCGAGCAGAACCATAGCCCCCTATGCCCACTGATTATTACGAAATTCTAGGTGTCTCGCGAGATGCCGGTAAAGAAGACATCAAACGCGCCTATCGTCGTCTCGCCCGAAAATACCATCCCGATGTTAACAAAGAACCGGGAGCCGAGGAACACTTCAAAGAAATTAACCGCGCCTACGAAATTCTCTCGGAACCAGAAACCCGCAATCGTTATGACCGCTTTGGTGAAGCTGGGGTTTCTGGGGGCGCTGCTGGTTTTGATCCCGACAATATGGGCGGTTTCGCCGATATCTTTGAGACAATCTTTAGTGGTTTCGGGGGCATGGGCGGCCAAGCAACCGCCCGCCGACGCACAGGCCCTACCCGGGGCGAGGATCTACGTCTCGATTTTAGACTAAAATTCCGCGAGGCGGTCTTTGGCGGCGAAAAGGAAATCCGCATCCGTCATCTGGAAACCTGTCAAACCTGTAAGGGCAGTGGGGCCAGACCAGGGACCGGTTCCCGTACTTGTACTACTTGCAGTGGTACTGGTCAGGTGCGTCGCGCCACCCGTACTCCCTTCGGTACTTTTGCTCAAGTTTCGGTCTGTCCCACCTGTGACGGCGCTGGCGAAGTGATCGAGGAAAAATGCGACGTTTGCGCCGGTTCCGGACGCAGACAGGAAACCAAAAAACTGAAAATTACCATCCCCGCGGGGGTTGACAACGGCATGAAATTGCGCGTTGCCCGGGAAGGAGACGCAGGACTTAAAGGCGGGCCGCCAGGGGATTTATTCGTTTATCTAACCGTGGAAACAGATACAGAATTTCAACGGGAAGGCAATGATATTAAATCGGATATCACGATTAGCTATATCCAAGCGATTTTAGGATGTACCATCAAAGTTAATACGGTAGATGGCCAAGAAGACCTGACTATCCCTGCCGGTACTCAACCGAACACCGTACTGATTTTAGAAAATAAAGGGGTTCCCAAATTAGGCAATCCCGTCAGTCGCGGTGATCATCGCATTACCGTTAAAATCTCGATTCCTACCCGTGTCACGGGAGAAGAACGGGAATTGCTGGAAAAAATAGCGAAAGTTCGCGGGGAAACCGTGGGGAAAGGCGGCATCGAGGGATTTTTAGGTAATATCTTCCATAAATAGGGCAGGCTGAATAAATCTAAAAATCTTGTCGGATAACGGAGGCAGGGGGCGGTCGGCGGTCGGCAGTATTCAGGAGTCAGGAGTCAGGAGATAGGAGATTATTTTATTTATTCTCCCCACACCCCACACCCCACACCCCACACCCTACACCCTGCCCCCAGGAGAAACTTTTTCAGGAAACCCTAAATAACTATGACTTTAGACCTGCGCGGCACTCCCTGCCCGATTAATTTTGTCCGCACAAAATTGCAATTAGAGAAAATGACCGCCGGGGAACGGTTGGAAGTCTGGTTAGATGCCGGGGAACCGATCGAACAGGTTCCCACTAGCCTGACAGTGGAGGGTTATCAGATAGAATCGATCGAGGACCGAGATAGCTTTTTTGTTCTCAAAGTCTATCGCCCCGATTCCTAAATGGTAGATGCACAATTAACCGATTTATACGGCACAGTGGTGGCCGTACAGGCAAATTTTTATCAGGTACGCTTGGATTCTGCCGTTATGGGCGAGAATCTTCTCTGTACCCGTCGCGCTCGCTTGCAAAAAATCGGTCAGTCGGTCATGGTTGGCGATCGGGTGCGGGTGGAGGAGGTAAATTTTGCCGATCAACAGGGTGCGATCGCAGAAGTCCTCCCCCGCAGTACCGAGATCGATCGGCCAGCCGTTGCTAATATCGAGCAGATTTTGCTAGTTTTTGCCCTTGCTGAACCCGTCCTCGATCCTTGGCTGATCAGTCGTTTTTTGGTGAAAGCCGAGTCCACAGGCTTAGAAATTGCGGTCTGTGTCAATAAAATCGATCTGGGGGAAGCGGAACAAATAGAACTCTGGGGCGATCGCCTAGCTGGTTGGGGATACCGGCCCTTTTTTGTCAGTGTCGAGAAAAATCGGGGATTTGAGGCTTTATTGGCACAATTAAACCATAAAATTACTCTCTTGGCCGGTCCATCGGGAGTGGGAAAATCGAGTTTAATTAATTGTCTAATTCCTGAGATTAATCAACGGGTGGGGGATGTGTCGGGAAAACTGCAAAAAGGTCGTCACACTACCCGTCATGTGCAGTTATTTGCTTTACCAAATCGGGGTTTATTGGCCGATAGTCCGGGGTTTAACCAACCGGATATTAACTGTTCACCGGAACAATTAACTTTTTATTTTCCGGAAGTGAGAGAGCGTTTAGCTTTAGGAAATTGTCAATTTAATGATTGTACTCACCGTCGGGAACCTAACTGTGTGGTTAGGGGAGATTGGGAACGTTACCAACATTATTTAGAGTTTTTAGAAGAAGCGATCACACGAGAACAGTCATTACAGAAAACTAGCACAAAAGAGTCAAGTTTAAAGTTAAAAATTAAAGAAGCAGGTCAAGAAACCTACGAACCCAAATTAGCTAATAAAAAATATCGTCGTCCCTCTCGTCGCGGCAAAAATCAAGATCAGGAACGCTACGAAAATAAAACTCTCCAAGATATTTATAATGATGATTCTGAATAGAATGGGTTAGGATGCTTATAAATATTCAGGGTCACTAAAGTAAGAATTGGGAAAAGATGTTAAGGGGTGTTATACTTTGAGTCCATTTGCTGCATTTTTTGATAGACTAATTCAGAAATTTTTGGGAAAATTTGCCAATTTTGAGCGTAGGCAGCATCTTGGGTAAATACAGCTAAAATATAAGCAACTTGACCATCATTAATATAAGCTACCTCACTACGACTGTCACTTGTCCAACCAGCTTTAGAAGCAAATTCTTGGATATTTTTAGGGTCACTGTTGGCAAAATATTCACCAAAAAATCCTTTAATGGGATTAAAATGACCTTGACCTTGATTCGGGTCAATATTTTTCCAGCTGCCATCTTGCATCATGTTTATTCTGTTCAAATAGTATCGCATCTCCTGACTAGATTCTGGTGATATAGCTTGTCCTGTAATAATTTCATACATTAATCTAGCAGCTTGTTCAGTTGTAATTTTATTTCTAATCGGATTTTTAGGATCATTGCCTCTCATTTTTAAATCAGCACCTTGAGGTTTAAACATTTTTTTAGAAGGAATGGGATAGGTTTTTTGGTTAATATTGATACCATTATAACCTGCATCAACAAAATATTGATTAAGTAGATTTCTTTTTTTTAACCACTCTTGATAGTCTGACTGGCTCATATTTTTATGATTTGATTTTGCTCCAGTGATAGCATCAACAATATTACTTGATTCTTCATTGTCTGACTTTCCGATCATTTCTTGAATTTCAATAGTATATTCTCCTATATCTCCTTGATGATAATTAACATAACCGTACAGAGCGACTAGCCAAAAAAGCTTGACAACACTAGCGGGAAATCTTCCTATATTTCCTTGATAATTTTCGCTACTATTGGTTTTAAAATCGATTAAGCTAATTGATAATTTCTCAGTTGGTAAGTTATTCTCTGCAACATAATCAGTGACATTTTTAATAATAGATTGTAGTTGGTCGTTCCGCTTAAAATTTGGCGGTCTATCGGGAGTATAAATAAACGTTTTTTGAAAATTGATACGATTATTATTATCAGGAATAGGCAAAGATGGCAAGGCAATTTGTTGATTATTAAGTTCAGTTTGCGAAGTGATAGGAGTTTTCATTGTGGGTATATCTGGGGTTTTATTAATTATTGACTGAGGAGATTTTCTGTAAGATATGGAGGACTTATCATCAGTTACATTTGTTGTTTTCTGAGATTGATTGAAGATTAAAAAACCGACCACAGCAAAAGTCATCGCGACTAAGCTAGATATCAACAGAAACTTTATATCTGATATACCAGTATGGTATTCATAATTGTAGTTAGATGTCTCTGTTTTTTTGTTATCTGAGTTGTTTTTCATTTTTTTGTTTCTACTTTGTGATTAATTCAACTTATCTACGAGCTAAATTTTTAATGGTTCTATATTGAGCTATTTTCCATCGTCCCTGATCATTTTGGAGATTATAGCGAACCAATGAAGTGCTAAAAGCACTATTTTTTCGATCAATTTTACCCTGATTGTTATAGAGGGTTCTTTCTTCAGTAACCACCACATCCACTGTAGCTTGATCCCCAGAGGCTGTAAAATTATTAACTGAATCTATTCTCTGAACTCCATAGATATAATAAGAGCCATTATTAGCTAACCATTCGGAAGAACTTTCTTGACCATCAGAGCGCTTTATGTTGTAATCATAAGCTTTACCTGTAAGTAATTCTTCTCCTAAATAGGTTTGATAGGAAGGACCGAAAATATCTCTTTTTGCCTTTAACCAGCGCTCGATTAAATCCACCGCTTCTGAACGAGAAATAGAGTTAACTGTCTGTTGAGGAACAGGTGAATAGACAGCTTCAGGACTAGGTGAGGTATCGATGACACCTTGGGTGATTTTAACTTGATTAAAGTATTTAATTAGTTGACTTTGTAAATCTTGAGCGCGATTTAAGTCACTAAAAGTTGCTACCTGAATATTACCATCATTAACAAAAGCATCGCGACAAAAGTTATTTTTAACTCTCTCTAAACTATCCTCGTCAGTTACTACAACTTTATAGTAAGTATCGGTGATATTCTCATCTCCACACACAGGTTTAGGAAACTCATTATTAATGGTAGTATCTGAGTCTTGATTTTCTGGGGAAGGTGAGGGAGAAATTGATTTATCTCCAGAAGAATTTGAGAGATAATGACTTAAGACAAAACCACCTAAAATGCCAGTACCGATCATACTCCCTATAATTATCGCTTTCACCCATTCAGGTAAAGTGCGGGGATTAGAAACAGGTTTTGACGTTACAGGAGAAATTACCTGAGTAGGAGCGGGAGGAGTGGGGAGAACGATATTTGTTGCTACAATTGATGGGGGAGTTTGTAGCGCCTCTAACATCTCTTTTGCAGTTAAATAACGTTCGTTAGAGCGCAGTGAAATAGTTTTATCTAGGACGGCTGCTAAACTGATATTAGTATTTAAAGCGAACTGCCGCCAATAAATTTTTCCTGTCATCGGATCGCTCTCTAACATCTCAGGAGTTTTGCCAGTTAGTAGATAAATAGCCGTCAATCCTAAAGCGTAGAGATCACTACTATAAACCGGACGACCGATCGCCTGTTCTGATGGCATAAAACCTGGAGTACCGATAACAATAGAATTAAGAGAATGGCCCGAATTAGAAACCACCGTTCCCATAGTTTCTTTAACCGCACCGAAATCAATTAGGATCGGTAAATTATCATAAATTCGTAGAATGATATTATCGGGTTTTATATCTCGATGGATAATTTTTTGTCCGTGAACATAAATTAAAACCTGTAGAATACTAACTAAAATCTCTTTGACTTGATCATCGCTAAAAACTCCTTTACTCTGTATTCTTTGGCTGAGAGTTTCCCCCTCGATAAATTCCTCGACTAAATAAAATTGATTATTTTCCTCAAAATAAGCGTATAGTTTGGGAATTTGGGGACTATTTTCGCTCAATTTTTCTAGGATAGCCGCTTCTCGCTCAAATCTTTCTTTGACGAGATTGTGAACCTGGGGATTATCATTAATCGGTTTTAGCTGTTTAATCAGACAGAGACGTTTTGAAGGCATTTGGCTATCTTCTGCCAAAAAAGTCTCTCCGAAACCACCATCGGCAATCAATCGCAAGACTTTGTAACGATTTTGTAGAATTAAATCCGTCATGGGGAAATATTACTGTTTACTTAAGAATCTCCACCGATAACTAATAACTGAGGTGATGGCAGGGCAAATCAGATAAAGAGGGTATTTAATTGACCATTTATGTGGATAATCTAAATCCATCTGAACCACAAATGTTGCATCCTGTAATAAAATTTAACATTTAGCAGTAGAAACATCCTATCGTGACAACATTTGTTAACATTTTATGACTTTATCTATCCAGTGTAAAAAGCTGATTTTTTGACACACATAAGCTGGAAGATAGCGCGTGATCAGCGATTGATAAAGCATAGATTTGAATGCCGATTTTCTTGAGATTTTTTGTGATTAGGACACCAGCAATAATCTAGGGTTCGTCCCAGGCACTTTTTGCTTTTTTGAAAACAGTTTAATCTCAATTGGGATGGGTTACGTTATGGTGACACATTTTACACTGTTGATTGATAGCGATCAACACTGGGAAACCATTATTAAAATGCGATCGCTTGGAACTTTTCCTATTCCCTTTGAGTTGCTTGTCTAACTTGTTCGATATCTAATTCTAAAGCTTGTGCTATCTGTTCAAAGTTTAATCCTAAGGCCAATAAACGAGGAATAGAGGCTAATTTTGCCGCTAATTCGCCTTCTTGTCGGCCTTCCTCTCTACCTTCCTCTAAAGCTTCCTGATACACTTTAGTTTGTTTTAAATCACTTAAACTAAACATCGCTTCTATCTCCTTTCTACTGACTTGGGGTAACTTATAAACCAAAATTGTCTCTATCAATTCTAAAAGT
>NZ_JADBTB010000098.1:0-34443 GCF_020246405.1 Microcystis sp. M083S1 | reverse complement strand
ATCCAGTTTTTCTGTATAAGCAGAATAGGATTGAATAATCGGCCTCGGTTTCCAATTAAGCTGATTGCCCGGAATAAGTGAAAATTCCCAGGGAATTATATCAATAGTTTTGCCTTGCACTTTTTCCAGCACAGAATCGGGTATTTTGGTAGCGGTAGCAATGACTTGTAAATTTTGAGTTGTACTTCTTTCACCTCGCATCTTTAATTCTGTGGGATTAAGGATAGAGGAAATGACCACCCCAATATTATTAACCACTCTATCGGGACTGAAATTACTCCACTGGCGAGCATTTTCCAGTATGGTTGAATTAGGACTAGAGGTGATAATAATACATCCCAAAAAAATTATTCCCCAAGCACAATAAGCAATTTTCTTAAACCGAGATTTTTTAATAATTGTTGTATAGAGAGAAGCTAAGATAATAACCACAAGTGTAAAAACAACAACGTGAGCATCTTGCCTAACAAATCCATGCTTAAATGATAAAAATATAGGGAAAATATAGGCAATAGCCAGACTAATTTTTTGGTCTATAATTGCCAGCGACATTAAAAGCAAACTTAAGGCAAAACAGAGCAAAGCAATTAGTAAACGCGGGTAATTTCCTACAATACTCATCGCACTGGAATAACCAGAAGAAATTTGCCAAGAATTGCTCAAATATTCCATGAGAGAGGGAAAATTATTTAGATTAATTGTTTGGACGAGAAGTAACCCATAAAGCCCATAAAATACTAACAGAGGTAACAAGTTAAGCAAGTGGTTCTGATTAAATAGAAGATAGATTCTGCCTTTGATCCCCCTTGCCTCCCTTAATACGGGGGGTGCTGATAGGTGAGTATATCTGACGATAAACCAGAGAGCCAAAGCTACTCCTCCGGCAATGCAAAAATTAACTATAATGTGAATAAAGGCTCGGTTAGAGGCAGCTGGATAGAGAAAAATAAAGGCAATGGAAGGAATGGTTAAAGTTAAGTTGATACCAGCGAGAACATTTTTTATAACTATCGATGGTGACTTCTGAAAATATCCCCGAACAATATTAACAAGTATGTAGATAAACAGGCTGCCTGCTAGATAAATTCCTAGAGTTAGTTTAGTGAGTATAGAGAACCCACTGATCATGCCAATAGCTATAGCTAAATAATTGATGTACTTTTGAAAAAAGTTATCAAAAGACATGAGTATCAAAAGGATAAATGTCATCTGATAATCAACAGTAAAGCCGATACTGGTGTAGGGATTTCCTACTAGAGTGGCAAAAATAATTGACAGCACAAAAACTATTTGATTGCTATAGCTTTTAATAAATAATAATCTGAGAATAACCACCCCTAATAGACAAAGGTGTATCAACCAGCGAAAATAGATAATTTGGGAAAAGTTGTGATTTAAAGATGTGCCATGAACCAGATAGCCTAGGGGTCCATAGGTGAAGATAATATCTTGTCCAAAAATTAACTGTTTATGGGCAGCATCACTAATAGCAAAAGCCCAAGAAGCATCTAAACCAATTTCTAGCCAATCAATACTAGGCAAATTTGCCAGAAAAAAGTAGGCGGTAATGATAATTAGTATTCCCTTGACGACTACAGGTGATTTGAGAGATTTTTTCTGCATAATTGTTCAGTTAAAAAATACCTTTAAGTTCCTTCTCATGATTATAAATCCAATCAAAAATATCTTGGATTAATTTTCTACCGTCTCGCTGGGGTTGCCATCCAGTTATAGAACTGATTTTGCGAGAATCAGTGATAAAAATTGGCATATCTCCGGTGCGATTTTCGGGAATTGCCTCAATCATTATACTATTGCCCGTGATTTCTTGACATAGTTTGGTGGTTTCGTAAAGAGACAAAGAAAAATCTTGCCCACCCCCCACATTAAAAGTCTGCCCTTTGAATTGTTCTAAATTAGCAATCTGAATATCGATTAAATCGAGTAAATCAGCTACATGAAGAAAATCTCTAACCTGTTTCCCTGTACCCCCATAACCGATATATTTTAAGGACTTCTGAAAGTAATGATTAGCTACCCAAAGGGCAAAAACTCCCTGATCAACTTTTCCCATCTGCCAAGGACCGGTTAAAACTCCACAGCGATTAATTAAAGTTCTTAATCCGTAGGCATCCCCATATTCATCAATAATCAATTCCGATGCTAACTTAGTGGAACCGTAGAGAGAACGGGGCAAATCTAAGGGAAACCGTTCACTTATACCAAAAGCAGAAACCCCGGGTAAATCTTGCTGTTCAGATAACTGAAAACGAGTATCTGTTTCTGTATAGTTTAATTGATTAAGATAGGCTATAGGATAAACTCTGCTGGTGGAGAGAAAAATAAAATCTGCTTGGGTTTGTCTAGCTAATTCTAAACAGTTAATCGTTCCAATTAAGTTAGTCTGCAAAACATAGCCGGGGGAATTATAACCAGCTAAAACGGAAGGTTCTGCCGAACATTCTAGGATTAAATCCACTGGCAAAGCGGATGCTTCTAAGTCTTCCGCATTTCTGACATCTCCATGAACAAATTCAATTCCCGCTTGTTTGAGACGGGGAATATTTAATTCAGAACCGCGACGTTTTAAGTTATCTAAAGCGATAATTTTCCAATCAGGATAACGTTGGGCTAATCCCAAACCTAAAGAACTGCCCACAAAACCCGCACCACCAGTAATTAACACTTGCCTAGTCATCAAAAATACTCCACTAGATGATAATTATCAAACAACTTGATTTTTTTTCCGTTTGCGCTTATAGTCGCCTCTAGAAAGGTGTTTTTCTAACCAGATAGAGAGAACTATAAATAAATAACGACTGCCCATTTCCTTGAGTTTTAACTTGGAAACCCCCGTGGTACGATTGCGCCAAGTGATGGGAATTGTCGTATAGGAATATCCTCGCACGATTGCTTTTAAGGGCATCTCTACTGTTAAGTTAAAATGGTGAGATAGTAGAGGTGAGATTCCTTCGATAACCTCCTTACGATAGATTTTAAAGGCGTTAGTGGTATCATTAAATTTTAGCCCAAATAAAACTTGAATGAATAGATTAGCCAAACGATTGACGAATAACTTGTGCTTGGGATAATCAATAACTTTTCCTCCTTTGATAAAACGAGAACCAAAAACGCAATCGTAGCCTTCTTGGAGTTTATAATAATAGTCCACCATGTTATCGGGAGAGTCGGAATTATCTGCCATTACTACTGCAACTGCATCCCCGCTAAAATTTTCTAACCCACAGCGTACCGCAAAACCAAAACCATTGGGATAATAGTTATTGATGTAGCGAATCCGAGGATTGTCTTGGTTGATTTTTTGCAGAACTGCTTCGGTGTTATCTTTGCTATTGTCATTAACCACTAGGATTTCATAATCAATTTTATCCTCTTCTAAACGTTCGGATATTAAGTGAGTTGTGCTTTCGATGCAATCTTCTTCGTTGTAAGCAGGAATAACTATTGATAGGGTTTTTACCCCATGGTTATCCCTTGATTGACGTGGGTGAGAGTAACCGTCCATCTCGAAAGCTGGTGCTAATCCTTCCGGATAGTACATTTCTGTCTCATTAGTCTTATTCTTGGGTTTAAAAATTAGGCTATCACTGGCGACATAATTAATACTAGCACCCACTAAAACCCCGATCATTGTGTTAACTCCGGGGCTAATTCCTAACCAGTTTAAGAAGGGAAATATCAAGAAAACTCGCAGTAAAACTGCTAAACCTGCCGAGAGATGATAGAGAGGAAGTTGTATCAAAATCACATCTCTGATTGTCCAATCTCCTCCAGTCCACACCCAGATTCTATAGATAAAAAAACTAGCAATTAAAGATATTTCTATCGAAATGACATTAGCAACATTCTTCAAAAATGGTGTATTAAATCCCAAGTCATCAATGAACCAATAAATTAAGAATAAGTTGATTAGAAATGCCACTCCCCCAGCAATGAGAAATCGGAAAATTTTATTGTTGTAGATTTTAGTTAACATAATGGTATCTTAAAATATGCTCTGGTTTAGTTTTTCTAGGTCAATATTGCGATTAATATCCTCTTACTAACTAATTAACATAGTCCCTCAATTACTAGCAGTATATTTTGCTAAAAATCACTTTGGTAACGAGGGAAAACTAGCAGATAAAAATTGACCAGAATAATTCTTGATTTACCCTAAGTCCAACGGCTAACGTTTTGACTAAAAATCTCCTTGAGAATATCCGTTACTGTGTAGGTTAACTGCCAATCAGGATAATGATTTTTAAACTTACTCACATCAGAAATCCACCAGATATGATCACCAATACGATTGGTCTCTACATACTGCCAGTTTAACTTTTTATCCGCAATCGCTTCACATTCTTGAATAGCTTCTAACATGGAACAATTACTAAAGCGACTACCACCGATATTATAAACTTCTGCTACTCGCGGGGCCTGATAAAAATGATAGAAAGCATTGACGAGATCGTAACTATGAATATTATCGCGTACCTGCTTACCCTTATACCCATAAATACTGTATTCTTTGCCAATCATCGTACATTTCATCAAGTAGGATAAAAACCCGTGTAATTGGGTTCCCGAATGACTTGGACCGGTTAAACAACCGCCACGAAAAGAGGCAGTTTTCATCTCAAAATAACGCCCATATTCCTGTACTAACACATCCGCTGCCACTTTCGAGGCACCAAACAAAGAATGTTTACAAGCATCAATACTCATCAACTCGTCAATACCTTGAGCAAAATAAGGATGATTTTCCGAGATTTCCCAACGTAGTTCTTTTTCTACTAAAGGTAATTCATTCGGTCTATCCCCGTAAACTTTATTGGTGGAACAGAAAATAAATACTGCTTGGGGACAGTGTTGACGAGTATTTTCTAATAATACTAAAGTTCCGTTAGCATTGACACTAAAATCCATATAGGGATCCTTAGCTGCCCAATCGTGGGAAGGTTGCGCCGCCGTATGGATAATTAAGGATATATCATGACTATAGGTTTTAAAGATAGCTGAAATAGCTTCATGATCGCGAATATCCACAGCATGGTGAATGTATTTATCCCCGTAATCTTGGGATAATTTGGCTCGATTCCACTCCGTTGAAGCGTCTTCACCAAAAAATACCTGACGCATATTATTATCGATGCCGACAACGGTATAACCCCGATCACAAAAAAATCTCACTGATTCGGAACCGATTAAACCAGCAGAACCGGTTACTAGAATGATCGCCATAACTATATCCTGAATTTTTTGCCCAGTTGTTGAGAAATTTCCCAAGTTGAGAAAACTTTCTCCGACTTTACTAGATATGTTCGCCTTTGTCAATTAAACAGGAGGAGATTCCCCTAACTGCAGCAATTCCCTCAAAAATTATCGTCTTATCCACTAGGAGCGATTTAATGGCGTTTTCTTGCCAGTAATCCCTAATTAAGTCCCCATCTCCCCCTGTTAAAATTATCCTGCTCTCTGGATATAAATTTAACCATTCCCGACTGAATTTTTCTATTCCTGCCAAAATTGTATAGATTATCCCACTTCTTATCCCTTCTGCTGTTTCTTTTGCCCAGATCTGGGGTAATCTTTCCGGTAAGGACACCTCTGGTAAGGCTGCCGTCCGTTCCCTTAAACTGGCTAATTGCACCTTGAACCCGGGTAAAATTGCTCCCCCCACTAGCTTTTTATCCCCATCCACTCCCGTAAAAGTTAAGGCTGTCCCCGCATCGATGACTAAACAGGGAAATCCGTATTTTTCTCCAGCACCTAAGACAGCTAAAGCTCGATCAATGCCGAATGTTGCATATAAATCCAGCAAAGGAATGTCTTTTAAAGTAATTATCCCTAAATTGCCATAATTTGCCCATAATTCTCTTTGGCTAGGAACCACGGATGCGACAATCAATGCACAGTTACATTTATTTGTCAAGAGTTTAGGGAAAATTTGTTGCAAAAATTCATTACTTAGGGGTTCCCTCAGGTGGGGAGTATCGAGACAAGCTAACAGGGTTTGACCGCGAAAATACCCCCAATGTAGCCGAGAATTGCCGATCATCAAACCTATCCAGTCAGTATCTTGCTCAGTCATTTAGTTAGTGGGAATTATGAATTGGGGTGTGGGGTGTGGGGGGGGAATTATGAATTATGAATTATGAATTATGAATTGGGGTGTGGGGTGTGGGGTGTGGGGTGTGGGGGGGGAATTATGAATTATGAATTGGGGTGTGGGGTGTGGGGTGTGGGGTGTGGGGTGTGGGGTGTGGGGTGTGGGGTGTGGGGTGTGGGGTGTGGGGAGAATAAATAAAATAATCTCCTGTCTCGGAGTCTCCTGACTCCTGACTCCTGATGGCTTCAAGATAGCTGATATTTGGCGGAATTATCTAGAAATCATGACAAAAGTTTTTTAATGGTTAAACAGACAAGAGAATAAGATAACCTAGGTATAGAATTTAACAAAAAATCTGGTTAACGGACATTGATCAAGTCGATAGCGCAGTGTCAAACGAGTTCTTTTCCCGCTCAGGTATGGCAATTAGATCACGGTTTAACCGTAATTCATCAGTATTTACCCGTGACTCCTGTGGTGGTGGTGGATGTGTGGGTGAAAGCAGGTGCGATCGCTGAACCCGACTCATGGTTAGGTATGGCCCATTTTCTCGAACACATGATCTTTAAGGGGACGAAAAAACTCCCCCCCGGACTCTTTGACTATTTAATCGAAAATTGTGGCGGAATGACCAACGCTGCCACCAGTCACGATTACGCACACTTCTATCTCACCACCAGTGTGGATCAAATTGAACATACCTTACCCCATCTGGCCGAAATTCTCCTCCATGCTGAGATTGACGATGAGGAATTCTATCGGGAAAAAGATGTAGTTTTAGAAGAATTACGGGCCTGTTATGATGATCCCGATTGGATTGCCTACCAAACCCTCTGCGGAAGTATCTATCAAAACCATCCCTACGGACGCTCTATTCTAGGCGATCAACCCTGTTTAGAGCAATTAACCCCCAATCAAATGCGCTGTTTCCATCGCACTTATTATCAACCAGAAAATATGTGTGTGGCGATTATCGGGGGAATTGAACCCCAACCAGCTTTAGAAATTATCCGGCAATCTTTTCGGGAATTTCCCGTCCCCTCGGAATCCCCTGCGAATCTAGTGGCTGCCGAACCCCCCCTGATCGAAATTCGTCGTTCCCAAGTACATTTACCCCACCTAGAACATTCTCGTCTCTTGATGGGATGGACTGGACCAGGATGCGATCGCCTAGAAGATGCCTTTGGATTAGACTTGATTTCGGTAATTCTTGCCGGAGGACGCTGTTCGCGGTTAGTGCGACAGCTGCGGGAAGAAGCGCAAATCGTCCTCGATATTAACAGTAATTTTTCCCTGCAACGAGATTCCAGTCTCTTTACCATCGGTGCTTGGCTATCTAGCTCAGAAACTGAGACAATTGAAGGTATTATCTGTGAACACCTCCAATGTCTGCACGATGATCCCGTCACCCCCGCAGAATTACACCGCACTCAACAGTTATTAGCTAACGATTATATTTTCTCCACAGAAACCCCGGGCCAATTAGCGGGACTCTATGGATATTATCAAACCCTGAGAGCTGCCGACCTAGCAACGATCTATCCCCAAGTTATCCAAAGTTTTCAACCGTCAGATCTACAACGTCTGGCTCGTCAGTATCTCTCCCCGGAGCGATATGCTATTACAATAATGCAACCCTGTGAATAAACGATGTCCGCTTCCCCCATTCACCGCTTAACCTTAGAAAATGGCATCACCCTTTTAGTGGTGGAAAATACGGCCGTGGAGTTAGTTGCAGGGAGGATTTTTCTCAAAAATGCGGGTACTCGTTGGGAAAAACCCGAAAAAGCGGGTTTATTTCGTCTTTTAGCCGTGCTGCTCACCAAAGGTACAGAAAAGTTATCTTCCCTAGAAATTGCTGATCGCGTTGAGTCCACGGGGGCCAGTTTAAGTGCGGACACGGGGACTGATTATTTTGTGGTTAGTTTAAAGACCGTTACAAAGGATTTTTTAGATATATTGCGTCTAGCGGCGGAAATTATTCGTTTTCCCAGTTTTCCACCCCCAGAAATCGAATTAGAGAAAAATCTCACCCGTCAAAGCATTCGCTCTCAATTGGAACAGCCTTTTAATGTGGCTTTTAATCAATTACGCGCCGCTATGTACCCCGATCATCCCTATGGTATGTCTTTATTGGGTACGGAGGCAACGGTTTCTCAATTGCAACGGGAGGAGCTGCTGGCCTATCATAGTCGCTTTTTCCGTCCCGATAACCTGGTAATTAGTCTTTCTGGCCGTATTACCCTAGAGCAAGCAGTAAAAGCAGTGACGGAAATTTTTGGCAGTTGGTCAATTCCAGATATTCCTTTATCTAGTTTACCCCCGGCCGCTTTTGATTTTCAGCCCACCTGTTTAACTACCGTCCAAGCTAGTCAACAGGCGATCGTTATGTTAGGATACCCCGGGTCCTCTGTACAAGAGGATGATTATGCCGTTTTAAAATTATTGAGTACCTATCTGGGGAATGGGTTATCTAGTCGTCTATTCGTGGAATTGCGAGAAAAACGGGGATTAGCCTACGATGTTTCCGCTTTTTATCCCACCCGTCTCGATTCTTCCCAATTTGTCATTTATATGGGAACTGCACCTCAAAATACAGCGATCGCCGTGTCGGGATTGCGTCAGGAAGCAGAAAGGTTATATAAAGTAACTTTGAGTGAGGGGGAGTTACAGTCAGCTAAAAATAAGTTATTGGGTCAATATGCTCTCGGTAAACAAACTAACTCCGAAATCGCTCAATTATACGGTTGGTATGAAAGCTTAGGTTTGGGGATTGAATTCGATCGCACTTTCCTGGATTCTATTAATCAGATTACTCCCGAACAAGCGCGATCGGTAGCCAGCAAATATTTTCAAAATCCTTACATTTCTTTAGTCGGCCCAGAAAATGCGATCGCTGAAATTCTCTAGTCAGAGCAAAAAGCGGCAATAGTTTTTTATTGCCGCTTCTATTTCTGATTAACTCCCCGGGTGGGATTCGAACCTACGACCAATCGGTTAACAGCCGACCGCTCTACCACTGAGCTACCGAGGAAGGCTACTCACAATTAATAATTATAATCATAAGTCCCTCAATAATGCAAGTGCTTTCTGGATTTTTTCTCAAAAAAATTTCCGGTGCTGGTAGCGGTGGGCAGAGAATCAACTATTGTGGAGATAAGGACACCATTAAGTCTAGTCTATGCTTGCTCATCACCGCCGTCCCGTCTCCCTCTGTCTGCTCTCGACAGATCTACCCATCCTCTCCTCTTTAGACACTTCCGCTACCCTCTACCAAAAGGATCGCCACCGGTTTCATCTTCTCCTCAATCAACCCCCAGTCGCTCTCGCAGAAATAGAGACACTTAAACCCAAAAATAATCAAAATAAATTAATTTGGCTAGAAATTTCGGCCAATCGGGTAATTATGACCATGCAGGGCCAGGGAAGATTCGCCTATCGTCATTTTTGGGAGCAAGGGGTTTTTGGTGTCAGTCGCTTCTGGTTAAATGCCGAAAGTTCTCAACCGGGTTACGCTTTTCGCGTCCGCAACTATACCCGTAGTCTCCAATTAGAGGGGGATAATTTCCCCGAATATTTGCGTCTAGAGTACGAATTATGGTCAGATAACTTGATTTTAGGTCATTATGTCCTTCATTTGCAAGTACACCAATAAATAGGGTCGGCTGAATAGAGCTAAAAACATTGTTGGAGAATACTTTTAGACTTTTTGTCCTCAAAAAGTGCCAGCCGGTGGCAAAATTTAGGCACTTTTTTCCCGAAAATTAGGTAATTGTGGGGTGGATTGAAGACTTAGTGCTACACTTCCCGAAACGTCGATTTTATTTGAGCTTGTTGTTAGGAATCCACTTAAAAGAGGTTGTTTAATCTGGCTAATATGCTCTTGGGTATGATATGGGGAAAAGTTCCAGCAATTGCGCTAAAATGGAGCAGTATGCCGAAAGTTTCCACCTATCGTTACTCTGAGGACTGTTAGACAGAAAGTTTCTGTATAATCAATAGTTAGCCTATAAAGTCATGGAAAAATATCTTTTATACAAGAAACTACTGAGTGATGGTTTGCGAAAAAAGGCAAACATCATCGCCAACGAATTGGTTTTATATTGGAAAGAAACGAATGATAATAATTTATTAAATGAAATTTTAAATGATGGTGAAAGTAACAATATAAATCATATACTTTTTAAAGGAATAGTATTTCCTCACCTGCTTAGTGGATACCATGAAGGTAAACTTCAGGAAACAAAATTATTAATAAAACATATTCAACATTTTTATTCTGATCAAGAGTTGTGGGAAAAATTTGAATATAAAAGTGAACGGCAATTATTAATAGAGTTGTTAAATAGTTTTCCAGATGATGAGTGGGTAAAGACGACATATATTTGTAAGTTTATAGATTGGCTTCAGTTCTGTGGTCATGAATACCCTGCGGGAATTCTATATGGAATGAATGGAGCAAATGCACAAGAATGTGATGATATACTTTCAACTATTGATAATATCCATAAAATTGATCAGAAAAATATTTATTTTGAATTTCTTGAAGATTTAAAATATAAAACAGTAGAATATAAATCAAGGCTAAAAAGTCGCTACACCTGATGCGCTCCGCACGCAGGTGAGTTTAGCCGTTAGTCTGCTGAAGTCAGAAAAAAACAGCCGTAGGGTGCGTTCCCTAATGCAAGTCCTGCTACAAAGCGATCAATTTTGGGGAACGCACCATGCACATTGATGGCAGTGCGATCGCTGTTATCTTCTTGATTAAACTCTGAAATTGTCATTGCTTGGGATAGGAACGCCAAGGGCGATCGCTTTTTGGGGATGAGGAGTGCGATTGCTGATCTTGTCGTTTAGGTCGAGGTAACAAAACCCAACAAGCTTTGTTATAATATTTTTGTCATAAAGCAAGACTTATAAAAATAGATTTATGCCAGAAATTACTCGATTTTATGGAATTATCATTAAAATCTTTTTTGCCGATCATCCACCTCCCCATTTTCATGCGATTTATGGAGAATATAACGCCCTATTTAATCTGGAAACCTTAGAAATCATTGAAGGAGACTTACCTAATAGAGCCACAAAAATGGTTGTAGAATGGGCAACAATCTATCAATCAGAATTATTGAAAATGTGGAACACTCAAGAATTTAATAAATTACCACCTTTGAAATAAAACAATGCTTTATCCCAAAATAACATCAGCCGAAATCATTGAAAATTATACTATATTGGTGCATTTTTCTAATCATCAAGCTAGAAAATATAACTGTGAAAATCTACTAGAAAAAACGATGTTTTCTTCCCTTAAAAACTATGCTTTCTTTAAAAACTTTCAACTTGATCCATCAGGTAGCGGAATCGTTTGGAATGATGAAGTTGATATAAGCGAGTATGAAATTTGGATCAATGGAATTGAACTATGATTGCCGATCTTGTAGTGCGATCGCCGTCATCTTGTTGATTAAACTTGAAAATTGCGATCACTTTGGCTTTTGAAAGTGCGGTCTGCTTCGCAGTGCCTTCGGCAACGCTGATTTTTTAGAAAGCTTGATGGTGATATAATTTAAATAAAGACTGCGTAAAAAAGGAAAAAACAGCCGTGAGTCAAACAGAAATTACAGATTCTTTGCTAACTAGCACAGGTTTCTATAACCTCTTTCAAACCTTACCACTAGAAATCCGACAAGGCTTTCTACAACTTTTATTTCAAAATAATTCCTCTGAATTAGAAGACTTTATCCTTTATTTAGCTTGTGAAGATTCTCGAAAAGAAGGATTTTTATCTGAATTAGAGTCTCAATCTCTCTTGGAGAGTTTGCCTCAATGAAATATCAAATTGCCAAACGCTTCAAAAAAGATTTAGATAAAATTAACGACCAAAAAATTCTTGCAAAAGTTAGAAAATGTATTGAAGCAATTGGAAATTCTCAATCACTATCCGAAATCCCCGATCTTGAAGCACTAAAAGGCTTCTCAGGATATTATCGCATTAAATTTGACTACAGCTATCGTATTGGAATTTTTTGGGATGGCGAAGTTATCGAAATTCTCAAAATAGAGAGTCGAGAAGGATTTTACAAAAATTTCCCGTAGAAATTTAGACGATCGCCGTCACTCGACAATTAGCCAAAAACACAGCTATAATATTAATTAAACTAAATATCGTATTTTAATATATGAAAGATCGTCAACATTTCGTAACCCAAGCAGTACTTAGAAACTTTTCTTCATGCAAAAAAAAGGAGAAAATATTCGTCATTCTTCACAAAAACAATCAACTTGCAATACTACCAAAAGCTATAAATAGAACTTTTGAACAAAACAACTACTTCAAAACTAACGAAGAAAACTATGATTCATGGTTTGAAAATATTGATGCTCAAGCTCCATCTATAATAGCCTCAATTATTGAAAATGGGGTGGAAAACTTGACCACCCAAGAACGAGAAAAAATCAATGAATTCATGGCATTTCAATGGCTTAGATGTGCCGCAGTCAGAAACGAATCAATTTCGTTTTCTGAAATCTTAAAAGCTCCTCAAAAGGAGTATCTAGAACTTAAACAAAAAATCTATGATTTGGATAAGCAGAAAAAAATCTCTCTACATGACCTCAAAAATGACCCGCGCTGGTCGTCTTTTGAATATTTAGATAAAATGTTAGGAGAGGATTCGATTAAACATATTCATGCTAATTTGTTTACAGATATTCAAGTTTTAATCCAAAAACTTAACGATTTAACGTTAAGTAGTGTTAGTCCAAAATCATTGGATAGAAAAGACGAATATGTTATTAGTGCTTCCCCAGTTTTATATAATTGTTGGGAACCTGAATTCTATTTTCCTATCAGTCCAACTAATTACCTAAGATTTCATTCTATTGACAGTAGTTTCTCTCCACTGGATTCTAGGTTTCTTAATGAACTACAATTCATTAATGGTAGAGCTTATACTGGTTGCCGTGTTGCTGCTAGACATCAGGAAACTTTAGAATATCTTAAAAATACTCCATTACAAGACTGTGAAATAAAAAATTTAGAAAATTCTTTTTGGAAATACCTTTTTCTTGAAATGTATAAAAAAAATCAAGAAGCTAAAAAAGTTAGTGGTTAGAGTGATCGCTTTGGCATTTAAAAGTGCGATCGCCGTCATCTTGTTGATTAAACTTTAAAATTGTCACTGCTTGGGATAGGAACGCCAAGGGCGATCGCTTTTTGGGGATGAGGAGTGCGATGCCGAAGAACGTAGTGCGATCTCTGATCTGGTAGAAACCCAACATTACTTTTTCCCAAATTACCACCCAATATCTGAGTTATAATCAATAATATCCATTCTACACCTTAATCAAATCATTAAACTTATGTCTGCTACAATTCGTGAAGAACTTCACCAACAGATTGACCGATTACCTGATGACATTGTTGAAAAAATTGCCAACTTTACCCGATTAATTTCCCCTGAGCCAAACAACATTTCAGAATATACTAATTGGCAAGATGAAGACTGGCAAAAATTTTCATTAGAGCAATTTTTCAAAGAAGGAGATGAAATTGAATATTCCCTAGCAGATGCTCAAGAAATTTATCAACCATGAAACCAGGTGATATTGTTCTAATTCGTTTTCCTCAAGCAGACTTGAAATCAGGAAAACTGCGTCCAGCTTTAATTATTGCTATTTCACCAAGTCGCCATCGTGATTTATTACTTGCTTTAATTTCTTCTCGTCTCCATCAAGCTACTCTAGGATTTGACGAAATTATTAATACCTCAGATTCTGACTATATTACTACTGGACTTAAAGTGGCTTCTTTAATTCGACTAGGACGATTAACAAGTGTCGAATCATCTGTAATCAATGCACGTTTAGGAACTATCTCACCAGAAAGACTAATACGGATTAAAAATCTTTTAATCAATTGGCTAAGAAAATAAAATTAGTGCTGTAGGGTGCGTTCCCTAATGCAAGTCCTATTACTCCAGAGATCGCTTTTGGGGAACGCACCATGCACATTGATGGCAGCTGTCAGTCTAAGTGCGATGCCGAAGAACGTAGAAGCATGAAACCCAAGGACTGATCATGTTACGCTACCGCTAACCCGTCCTACAAATAATTTTGTCTCCCTCGCTATTTTCTAGACATCTTTCTCCTTGTCCTTTTTCCCTTTTTTAAGAAAAGGTAGAACACCTAAAACCACTCCTGTACCCAGGATAGTTAAGGATGGTTCAGGCACTTGCACTGTTTGAGTTTCTTGATACAAATAGGCTGACCCCGCAGTCGGTGCGCCGGTGCTATCGTTAGGAGCCCCAATCAAGGCAGATGTGCCACTGAAGGACACGGAATTGCCAAAATTGTCGCCATCTGCCGGGGTGGGGTTGTTGAAGGTTTGCTTGAGGGTGCCTGTGGTTGTCTCAAACAAATAGGCTGACCCCGCATTCTTTGCGCCGGTGTCATCGTTAATAGCCCCAATCAAGGCAGATGTGCCACTGAGGGACACGGAATGGCCAAAATTGTCGAAATCTGCCGGGGTGGGGTTGTTGAAGGTTTGCTTGAGGGTGCCTGTGGTTGTCTCAAACAAATAGGCTGACCCCGCATTCGTTGCGCCGGTGTTATCGTTAATAGCCCCAATCAAGGCAGATGTGCCACTGAGGGACACGGAATAGCCAAAATAGTCGTAATCTTCAGCGGTGGGGTTGTTGAAGGTTTTCAGGAGGTTGCCTGTGGTTGTATCAAACAAATAGGCTGACCCCGCAACCGTTGCGCCGGTGTTATCGCTAGGAGCCCCAATCAAGGCAGTTGTGCCACTGAGGGACACGGAAAGGCCAAAATTGTCGAAATCTTCAGCGGTGGGGTTGTTGAAGGTTTTCAGGAGGTTGCCTGTGGTTGTATCAAACAAATAGGCTGACCCCGCATTCGTTGCGCCGGTGTCATCCCGATAAGCCCCAATCAAGGCAGTTGTGCCACTGAGGGACACGGAATAGCCAAAATAGTCGTCATCTTCAGCGGTGGGGTTGTTGAAGGTTTTCAGGAGGTTGCCTGTGGTTGTATCAAACAAATAGGCTGACCCCGCACTCGTTGCGCCGGTGCTATCGTAAGGAGCCCCAATCAAGGCAGTTGTGCCACTGAGGGACACGGAATAGCCAAAATTGTCGGCACTTGCCGGGGTGGGGTTGTTGAAGGTTTGCTTGAGGGTGCCTGTGGTTGTATCAAACAAATAGGCTGACCCCGCACCCGGTGCGCCGGTGTTATCGTAAGGAGCCCCAATCAAGGCAGATGTACCACTGAGGGACACGGAACTGCCAAAATAGTCGTCATCTTCAGCGGTGGGGTTGTTGAAGGTTTTGGTTAAGGAGAGAGGGGTAAAGGCTTGAGCCGGGGCGATTACTCCCGCTAAGGAGGTTGTTCCTACCACCAATAGACAAGAAACAAGAGTTTTTATCATCTAGGTTTATCTGGGATTTAAGAATTGAGCTGCGCTGCTTTTGCCGGTTAGCTAAGGGACAACCAACTAAAAGTCGCAGATAGAGTATACACATTAACCCCCCCCGCATTGTATTCTACGATACATTTTAATAAATCTTTATATTCCTGGTATAGCAGTTCCAATACAAGGACCGCTATCGCCGTAGGGTGCGTTCCCTAATGCAAGTCCTGCTACAAAGCGATCGCTTTTGGGGAACGCACCATGCACATTGATGGCAGCTGTCAGTGTGATGCCGAAGAACGTAGTGCGATCGCTGTCATCTTCTTGATTAAACCTTAAAACTGGGATCTCTTTGAGTGTCATTAGTGCGATCGCTTTTCTTGTCAACAGCCGTAGCCGTAGGGTGCGTTCCCTAATGCAAGTCCTGCTACAAAGCGATCGCTTTTGGGGAACGCACCATGCACATTGATGGCAGTGCGATCGCTGTCATCTTGTTGATTAAACTTTAAAACTGGGATCTCTTTGAGTGTCATTAGTGCGATCGCTTTTCTTGTCAACAGTTCTAACTCATGCTGATTTTGATATAATAGCCATAATTGTTTGACATCTTAAGAGAAAAAATCATGATTAGAGCGATTAAACAGAAAGGAATTGTTGGCAGAGAAGGAAAAATAGAGCTTTATTCTACGGAACTAGAAGAAGGAACAGATGTGGATATTATTATTTTAGTGTCTGATTCTGAACCCGATACAACCGAATATCTTCTTTCAACAGAAGCCAATCAGCGTCAATTATCGGAAGCTATTGACAGAATAGAAAATAAAGAAAACTTAGTGACAATTACCGTAAAAGAATGGCGTGAAAAATATAGTATTTGATCCGAAAGCTTTTAAACAATTCAATGAATGGGCGATAGAAGACAAAAAACTCTATAAAAAAATCGTTGATTTAATTGACGACATATTGCGCCATCCCTTCTCTGGAATCGGTAAACCCGAACCCTTAAAACATCAACTCAAGGGTTATTGGTCAAGACGCATTAATGATGAACATCGCTTAGTTTATAAAATTACAGAAACAGAAATTATTATTATCAGTTGTAAATTTCATTATGACTAGGCTCAATGCGATCGCTGTCATCTTGTTGATTAAACTTTGAAATTGTCATTGCTCGGGATAGGAACGCCAAGGGCGATCGCTTTTTGGGCAGCAGCAGGAGTGAGTGCCGATTTTGTAGAGTTCGTCCCATGTACCTTTTACCCTTTTGAAAGTGTTTTAATCTCTGGGACTTAATCTAATTAAAAAATCAGGCAATTTGTTCGGAAATACGGGGCTGAATTTGCTGAATAATCTCCTCACGGTTAGATAAAGTCTTCAGATCATAAATTACTTGAAGACTGAGCCAGGAAGCAGCATCTCCGCCAAAATAGCAGGCTAATCTTGCTGCCGTATCAGCCGAAATAGAACGACGTTCTTTAACAATTTCATGAATACGAGATGCAGGAACCTTCAAGGCTAAAGCTAAAGCATTCACGCTCATATTTAGAGGAATCAAAAAATCTTCCCGCAGAATTTCTCCTGGGTGAACGGGTCGCATTTGATTAATAGGACGGTTATTCATAATTAATTATTTATGAGTGATAATCAACAATTTCAACATCAGTAGGTCCATTATTTGTCCAGATAAAACATAATCGAAACTGAGAATTAATCCGAATACTATATTGTTCTTTTCTATCGCCTTTTAAAGCTTCAAGTTGATTGCCTGGTGGAGAGCGCAGAAACTCTAAGGTTTGAGCCGCATCTAATTGAGTCAACTTCCGAATAGCAGTATCTTTGAAACCACGAAAACGAGGCGGATCTCCTCCTTCAAAAAGTAATCGCGTATGCTTGCATCGGAAAGATTGAATCATATTCAAATGCTATTCCGTTTTGCGTAATATGTCAAGCAAGAACATCAACTGATACTAAATCCGTTGAGTATAGGTAACATATTAGGATAGGCAAAAGGCAAGAGGCAAAAGGGGGGCTCTCCCAGCTTTGGTGGGTAAAATGTATTCTAAGATACATTCCTCAAGAGCGAGGGGGTGGAACGAACCACAAAGACACAAAGGACACAAAGATCGATCGATCATATAGTAAGTTAAACTTATCACACAGAACCTAGAAGAGCCAAAGGGGGAATAAATAATCAGTCTTTAATAACCGGATTTATTGTCAGCATATCCCTAACACCCTTAAAAACCGACACCCCACACCCACGAAAAGCTTTTTCAGCAGACCCTACTTAGTGCTGTGTATAGAGAAGTTGCGAATTGTTAACCTTAGCTTTGCTAGGAAAATAAAATGTGATATTGTGACCCCAAGGCCGTGAAAAACGGCCAGGTTTTCAGTTTTTTTAAACATCAGGTCGCCACATTCTACAGCTATTTTCGCTCAAAAAAAAACGATTTTCTAGGCATTTCCATGACTTATCTTGTTGAACATCCTTCTACAACCTTTTATTCCTATACCGATACGGGGGTCGACCCCCTGAAAACCGCTCACGGAGTTTATATCACGGTTCACGGACATTTTTACCAACCACCGCGAGAAAATCCCTATCTAGACAGAATTGAACGGCAACCGAGCGCCCATCCCTTCCATAATTGGAATGAACGCATCCATCACGAGTGTTATCGTGCCAATGCTTTTGCACGCATTTACAATGACCGGGGGGAAGTAATCAAAATAGTCAATAACTACGAATATCTCAGCTTTAACATCGGGGCCACCCTAATGTCATGGATGCAATCCCATGATCCCGAAGTTTACCAACGCATCCTGACAGCGGATCAAAAAAGTTGTCAACGCTTAAACGGTCATGGTAACGCCATCGCCCAGGTCTATAATCATATCATTCTGCCCCTAGCCAACAAACAGGACAAATACACCCAAATTCGCTGGGGAAAAGCCGATTTTCAGCATCGTTTCGGCCGTGATCCCGAAGGAATGTGGTTAGCGGAAACAGCCATTGATTTAGCCACAGTGACAGCTTTAATCGATGAGGGGATTAAATTCACCATTTTAGCCCCTTCCCAGGCCCTGCGCTGTCGTCCTTTCCCTAGCGACCATGATCCCCATCCCCAATGGCACGCGGTGGCCGGAGGTCAAATCGATCCCACCCGTCCCTATCGCTGTTACATCCCCGATGGTCGTTATCTGGATATTTTCTTCTACGATGGTCCAATTTCTCGCGATATGGGCTTTAATGATGTCCTAGCCAGCAGTGATTTTCTCGTCGGTCGTCTGGGACAGGCAATTAAAGGGGATCATCGTCCCTCCCAGTTAATCAGCGTCGCTACCGATGGGGAAACCTTCGGCCACCACAAACAGGGGACAGAGAAGTGTCTTAGCTATGCTTTTACGGAATCTTTCCCTAAAAACGGCTGGACAGTCACCAATTTTGCCCATTATCTCAGTATTTGCCCCCCCACTTGGGAAGTGGAATTAAAACCCGTGACTGCATGGAGTTGTGTCCATGGCGTAAATCGTTGGCAGGATGACTGTGGTTGCGGGGGAGGGGGAAATTACCAGCAAAAATGGCGTAAACCCCTACGGGAGTCCCTAAATTGGCTCAGAGATGAGTTAATTAAGGTCTATGAGATTCAGGGACGGGAATTTTTCCGGGATCCTTGGCAGACAAGGGATGACTACATTGCCGTTATTTTAGATCGATCCCCAGACGCGATCGAACATTTCCTCGCTTTGCATCAAAGTCGCAACCTGAGTAAAAGCGAGAAAATCGATGCTTTGCGTTTATTAGAAATGCAAAGACAGGCTTTATTAATGTTTACCAGTTGTGGCTGGTTTTTTGAGGAAATTTCTCGACCTGAAGGCACGCAAATTTTGAGATATGCTGGCCGGGCCCTGGAATTAGCCGGAGAAGTGGCCGGAATTCAATTAGAAATGAATTTCCTCAGTCGTCTAGCTTTCGCCCCCAGTAACGTTAAGTTATATCAAGATGGGGCTGATGTCTATCGACAATTGGTCACTTCTGCGCGGGTGGATTTGGAACAGGTGGCGGCCCATTACGCCATTAGTTCCCTATTTACCAATTATTCCAGTCATCATCGGATTTATTGTTACAATACCCGTCAATTAGATTATCAAAAACAAGCGATCGGGTCTTTAACTTTAGCGGTGGGACAGGTGGAATTAACCTCGGAAATTACCCAAGAAAGTGAACATTTTGTCTTTGCTGTTCTACATTTAGGAGGTTGGGATTTTTACTGCTGCATTCAACCTTTTAACGGTCGGTTAATCTATACCAATCTTAAGGACCATCTCTTTGAATCTTTACAACAGGCCAGTGTCTCAACCATGATCGTAGAAATGGGGCGCGGATTGGGAGAAAACTTTTTTGCTTTACCCCATCTTTTTGCCGATGAAAGACACCGGATTATGCAGAAGGTGACAGCCGAAACTAAAAAACGTCTCGATCAATTATACACCCAAGTTTATCGGGATAATTACGGCATTTTAGCGGCTTTCCAACGGGATGATCTGCCCGTACCTCAAGAGTTACAGGTAGCGGCGGATATTGCCATTTCTCACCGTTGTTTACAGGTGATTAATACCCTAGAAAAAGATTTTGAGCAGCGGCAAGCGACGGAAAATAATCTCGATCAATTATTGGCTATTGCTAAGGAAGCCAATCATTTACGCTGTCAATTAAATATTCCCGAAGCGCGTCAAACCTTAGAAAGTCTGCTCTGGCAATCTCTTGGGAAATTATTACACGATGGCGATCCTTTAACTGCGGAGGAGGATACTCGCCTAATCACCCGTTTAATTGAAGTTAGCCAACAATTAAACCTAGGATTATCCCTTGATCGCTCTCAGGAATTATACTATTATTATTTCCACGAGCGTCTAGTTCCTAATTCTTTGCAGTCCAATTCCATAGATGCTGCCTGTCCCTGGCCGATGACTCAATTAAAATGGTTATTACTATTAGGACAGGTGTTAAAAGTTGATGTGAGTATTTGGCTGTAAAATCAGTCAAAGGGTGGGCAATGCTCACCCTTTGATTATTGGGTAGGTTAGGCGATGATTGCCCCGGAACTCAGGTTAACCCAGAGACTAAACCCTTAGATTTATAATGGATCATAAGTCTCTCATCGAAGGTTTACATGACTATCACGCCGATTTATACCGCCTCAGCCAGCACAGTAACCCAGTATCCCGATGCTTTTGGGCGTTTTGGACGCTACGGGGGCAAATACGTCCCAGAAACCCTGATGCCAGCCTTAAGTGAACTAGAGACGGCCTATAATCAGTATAAGGACGACCCCGATTTTCAAGACGAATTAAATCAACTGCTCAAGGATTACGTCGGTAGACCTAGTCCCTTATATTTTGCCGAACGTCTCACCGCCCATTATGCCAAAGCTGACGGCACTGGGGCGCAAATTTACCTAAAACGGGAAGATTTAAACCATACCGGGGCCCACAAGATTAATAACGCCCTCGGTCAGGTTTTATTAGCCAAACGCATGGGTAAAAAGCGAATTATCGCCGAAACTGGAGCAGGACAGCACGGCGTGGCCACCGCTACGGTTTGCGCTCGTTTTGGTCTAGAATGCGTGATTTATATGGGAATTCACGACATGGAACGCCAAGAACTCAATGTTTTCCGCATGAGACTGCTTGGCGCGACGGTGCAACCCGTGGCCGCCGGGACGGGAACCCTGAAAGATGCCACCTCGGAAGCGATTCGCGACTGGGTAACTAATGTGGAAACCACTCACTACATCCTCGGTTCTGTGGCCGGTCCCCATCCCTATCCGATGATGGTACGCGATTTTCACGCGGTTATCGGTCAAGAAACTCGTCAGCAAAGTCTGGAAAAATGGGGCGGTTTACCGGATATTCTCCTCGCTTGTGTGGGTGGTGGTTCTAATGCTATGGGTTTATTTCATGAGTTTGTTAAAGAAGCTGCCGTGCGTTTAATTGGTGTGGAGGCCGCCGGGGAAAGTATCGCCTCCGGAAAACACGCCGCCACCCTTACCCAAGGTCAACCGGGGGTTCTACATGGGGCCATGAGTTATTTATTACAAGATAACGAAGGTCAAGTTATCGAGGCCCACTCCATTAGTGCCGGTTTAGATTATCCCGGAGTCGGGCCAGAACATAGCTTTTTAAAAGATAGTGGTCGCGCTGAATATTACAGTGTCACCGACAAGGAAGCACTAGAAGCTTTTCAAAGAGTTTCCCGTTTAGAAGGGATTATTCCGGCCCTAGAAACTGCCCATGCTTTAGCCTATTTAGAAACTCTTTGCCCACAAGTGACCGGTAGTCCTCGCATTGTTATTAATTTCTCCGGACGGGGTGATAAAGATGTGCAATCGGTGGCTAAATATTTATCGATGAATGGTTAACAGTGAGCAGTTATCAGTTATCAGTGAGAGGGATAAGCTATTGTGCATCTAAATTTGATATTCGTTTTGACCTGTTCCTCGTTCCAGACTAGCTTAATATGAAAAGTTCTTTTAAGAAGGGTTATCAGTTAGGAATTTTGATGCTTGTATCGACAAGTTTAATGGCCTGTAGTGCCTTAAACTATAGCTCTTTTACGGAACTCGTACCTTCTTTCTCTCCCTCTCCTTCTCCTTCTCCTGTGGATGCGGCAACTTTACTTGTTTTAGAGAATAAAATCTATCAACAGGTCAATCGCTATCGTCAATCTCGCAATTTATCTCCCCTACTGTTAAATCGGGCAATTTCGCAACAAGCAAGATTACATAGCCAACGTATGGCCGCGGGTTTAGTTCCTTTTAGTCATCAAGATTTTGACAAAAGAGCGCAAACTATTGGTGTTTCAGTTCCCTATCAAGCGGTGGGGGAAAATGTGGCAGTTAATCAAGGTTATGAGGACCCGGTAATGATTGCTGTGGATGGTTGGATTAAAAGTCAAGGTCATCGGGAAAATATGGAGGGAGATTTTGATAGTACCGGGATTGGAGTAGCGACGGATAGTCAAGGAAAATTGTACTTTACTCAAATCTTTTTAAAACGTCAATCCGCTCCTGTTTCTACTAATCCCCTTAGCTACGATCCTATCGGGAATCAATCTTTTTTTATTACCCTTGAAGAAAACACTAATTATCAAGTTAATCGCTACCGAATTTCTCAAAATTTACCGTCCCTACGTCTCGATGCTCGCATTAGTCATGAAGCTCGCTTATTTAGTCAAAAAATGGCCAATAAACAGGCTCCTTTTAGTCATGATGGTTTTGAGGGAAGAGTCAAGGCAGTACAAAGGAAGATTCCTTTAGAAAAAATGGGCGAAAATTTGGCTTTTATGAAGGGATATCCTGACCCCGTGAGTGTTGCCGTCAAGGGTTGGATTAATAGTCCTGGTCATCAAAAAAATATGGTTGGTGATTATAATCTCACTGGTATCGGTATCGCTAAAAATAATGCTGGTGAATATTACTTTACACAACTTTTTGTTAAAAAGCGTTGACAAAATGACCACGATGATATTTAAATTTAATTACCAGTTTTTAACATCAGTTATCAGTTATCAGTTATCAGTTATCAGGGAAATAAAGGCAGTCGTGCGATAGGCAAAAGCATTACAAATTTCCCTCCTGTCTCCTGTCTCCTATCTTCTAACTATATGAACTTAGACAATTTTCAAGTGTGCGATCGAGATTTAAGCGATGACCTATTATCCCGTTATCTAGGGGTTAATTCGATCGCTGTAGATACAGAAACTATGGGATTAGTACCGGGACGCGATCGACTGTGTTTAATTCAACTCTGTGACCCCAGTGGTTTTGTCACCGCTATTCGCATTTTTAGGGGGCAAACAGAGGCTCCTAATCTCAAAAAGGTCATGGAAGATGAGCGGATAGAAAAAGTCTTTCATTTTGCCCGTTTTGATGTGGCTCAACTATCCCATACTTTTGGCATTGCCACTAAACCGATTTTCTGCACCAAAATCGCCAGTAAACTGGCTCGGACTTATACCAGCAGTCACGGATTAAAAAGTCTCGTGCAGGAATTGGAAGGCATAGAATTAGACAAAACCGCTCAGAGTTCTGATTGGGGAAATGCCGCTAATCTTACCCCACAACAACTGAGTTATGCTGCTAACGATGTGCGCTATTTACTGTCAGTGCGAGATACACTAATTGTGATGCTGCAAAGAGAAGAAAGATGGGAATTAGCACAAAAATGCTTTAGTTGTATCCCCGTCTTCACCGCTTTAGATTTACAGCAATACAAAGATATCTTTGAGCATTAGTCGGCAAAAGTTACGGTCTATTTAATAAGTAAATAGAAGATAGATTCTGTCTTTGATCCCCCCTTAATCCCCCCTTAATAAGGGGGGTATCTGACAATTTTTAACACCCACCCACTCAGTCCGATTGACTCCCAATCGAACTTTAAAACCCCAGTTATGGATTGTTTATCCCCACTTCCCCACTTCCCACTTCCATCACTGGTTACTGATCACTGAAAATGCTGCCTAGGGCCAAAAGCTGCCAAGATCACAAAAAAGACCGCTATGATCCAAAATAGAAATCATCGTCATTGGTAGAGAATAGGTAAAAAATCTATGACATCTTATGCGGCCTCCTCTGCACGAGCCGAAATGAGCGAACTTCGGCGCCTAAAAACCCTGCTACCCCCAGAATTACAAAGTTGGGTAACGGTAGAAGGTTCTACAGAGATTAACCCCCCCCTGATCCGTTGTGAAGAAATTGGCAGAGATGAGGTAGAAATTCAGATAGATTTAGCCAAATGGGAAAATTTAGCCATCGATCAGCGTAATTTGCTCTTTTGGCATGAAGTGGCCAGGATTCAAAATGATAGTATTCCGCGGGAAGGCTGGGAAATGGCCGCCCTCGCTATTGGTTTAGGTGGTGCGGTGGGGGAATTATGGGTACAGGACGGTTTATTATTGCTTTTGGCCATGGGATTATGTGGGATTTCCGGTTATCGTCTCTGGCGCAAAAATAACGGTGATAAAATTCTCAAAGAAGCGATCGAAGCCGATGAAAAAGCGATCGCCCTCGCCACCCGTTTCGGTTATTCTCTCCCCAACGCCTACAAGAGCCTAGGCAGTGCCTTTAAAACCCTAATTGAACAAACGCCCAACCGTCGTCTGCGTAAGCGTTATGAGACCCGTTTAGATGCCCTGAGAAAGAGTGCGGCCAAAGCGAAGGCCCAAACCCAAGGCCGTCCGCCCCTAGGTGAGATTCGTTAGCCGATAATTACAGCTAATCTTTGACATTACCCATTGGTATTTGGGGAAAAGTGTAGTAAACATTAGGTAGGTCATCAGGCCTTGTTCATCCATCAAACCACATCTTTGTGTCGATGACTTCCCAAATTCCTGAAACACGTTTTCTGATCATTCCGATGGAGTATCCGGTTTTGCGGATGCCTGATCGCTTGACTGTCTTGGAAGCAGTACAGTTCAAGGATATCTTTCACCATCTCATCGCCCAAATACCCACTCCCGAAAAAGTCATTCTCGATCTGAATGCCACTCAATTTATGGATAGTAGTGGTGTGGGTGCTTTAGTCCATAATCTCAAAGCGGCCAGGGCAGAAAATATCGAGTTAGTGCTGGCTAACGTCCATCCCCCAGTGATGGGGGTTTTATCGATTACGGGACTAGATCAATTATTGACTTTCCAAACCTCCCCCCTAGCAGCCCAAGAAAACGGCCGTACTACCCCTGAAAACCATCTACCCGAAACCCATCCCTCAATTCGCAGTTGGTTAAAGCGCGGTCTTGACATTGTTGGTGGGACCGTGGGTTTATTAATCACGGGGGTTATTTTTGTCCCTATTGCTATCGCTATTAAGTTAGACAGTCCAGGTCCAATTTTTTTCAGTCAAACCCGCTGCGGTTGGTTGGGAAAGGAATTTAAGATTCTCAAGTTTCGTTCCATGTGTGTGGATGCGGAAGCACTCAAGGATAAAATCCCCAATCAAGCGGAGGGAGCTTTTTTTAAAAATAAAAATGATCCCCGGATTACCCGGGTAGGAAAATTTTTACGTCGTACCAGCTTAGACGAATTCCCTCAGTTTTGGAATGTGATCACCGGTGAAATGAGTCTTGTCGGCACTCGTCCCCCCACACCCGATGAGGTGGAACGCTACGATGTTCCCCAATGGCAACGTTTAGACGTAAAACCCGGTATGACGGGAGAATGGCAGGTGAATGGTCGCTCTCAGGTGCGTAATTTTGAAGAGGTAATTCAACTAGATCTGCGCTATCAAGAAAATTGGAGTTTAGGCTACGATCTACAACTGATTTTTAAAACAATTTTGATTCTCTTTCAAAAAAACAGTGGTGCCTTCTGAAGTCTTAAATTCCCCTTCTTCCCCCCTCCAATTCCATCTACAAGTCCGGACGGAATTGGCAGCTTTAATCCCAGTCCTACAATGGTTTGAATCTCACGGCCGCTCTTTTTTACCTGACTCGGTGCTTTGGCAGTGTAAGGTGGCTTTAGCGGAAGGATTTACTAATACTGTCCGTTACGCTCACCAACATTTACCACCGACCACAGCGATCGATCTAGAATTAACTTTACAGTCCCATTCTCTAGAAATAAAAATATGGGATCACGGTCAACCTTTTGATCTGCAAGCCAAACTTGATTCTCTACAACAACATCCCCTCGCACCTTTGGAAATGGAAAGCGATCGCGGATTACTTTTCATGCGTTCTTTTACTGATACTTTACAATATATCCGCACTGGCGAAGGGAGAAATTGTTTAATTCTCCAGAAAAGCTTTTAAGTCAATTTATCCCCTGCTGGAAACTCCGTCCATCGTACAGGTTTCCAGACGAGAAAAAAGAATTATGCCACCACCCACACCCCACACAAGGGTGGGAAGATGTCCCCAGGGTGCTTTGAGAGAGAAAGTAATTTGATCGTAGTATAACCACTTGTTATTAACTCGCCAACCGACTTTTGATCCAAAATCGTTCCATTTTTGTTGATCATAATTGCCGCTTCCTCCTAAACTTTCATAGATTCTTTTCTGAACAGATATACCGAATTTTTCTTGACTATATTTTAACCAGAGTTGATTGATAGTGGCTAAATCTTCACAGGGAAAGTTATCTATGTCTTCTATCTTAAGATATTTTTCTTTAGTTCGATCGGCAACTTTTAAAAATAGATTAGCTGTTTCTTGATCTGCCTCTTGCCATTTTTCTTGCGCTAAGAAATCCCGTAGGTTAGTGTAATCAATTGCCTTGGCACTTTTGAGGTTAATTTCCTCCCTGGTGGCAACTGGAAAAACTGATAAAACCGTTTCTTGAATTGTGGCCTGTGATCGGGGTTTTGGCGGAATCACTGCAGCTAATTTTGCCGCCAACTCTTGCAGGACTTCCTCGACTGATTGATAACGTTTTTTGGTGCCAAATTCAATTAATTTATCTAAAATTTCGCCTAATTCAACACTAACAGTATTATTAATCAGGTACTGTCTCCATACCCATTCATGTTCACTGACATCGAATAATTCAAAGGGAGATATTCCCGTTAATAAATAGATACAAGTGACTCCCAAACTATATAAATCACTGCTATTGATCGCTTTGCCATTGCTTTGTTCCGGGGCGACATATCCCGCCGAACCGATCACTGTTCCTGTCAGGGAAAGATTAGCAATAGTGATAAATTTAGAGGCACCAAAATCAACTAAAATTATTTTATTATCGCTGCGTCTCCGAATTATATTGGCTGGTTTAATATCTCGATGAATGACTCTTTTAGCATGGATAAAATCAAGAATTGGCAAAATTTCTAATAAAAGATGTTTGATCTTTTCTTCATTGAAAACTCCCTCGCTTTGTAATTCTTGTTCTAGATTTTCTCCCTCAATATATTCTTGAACAAGATATTGTCGCCCATCATTGCTGGTAAAATAGGCATAGAGGGAGGGAATTTGTGGGTGTTGACCGAGATTATCTAAACTAATCGCTTCTTCTTTAAATAATTCCGCCGCTTTCTTGAGAGCATTACTGCCTTGAGTGCTAGGAAAAAATTGTTTAATCACACAATAAGGTTTAGAAGGTTTATCCTCATCAATTGCTTGAAAAGTTTTACCGAAACCTCCTTGACCAATTAATTTTATAGCACGATAACGATCTTTGAGTAATAATTGAAAGCGACATTTTTGACAGAATTTATCTGTAGGATCATTGTTATGAAGACAATCAGGATTAAGACATAAACTCATAGCTGGTTTAAACAGGGATAGGGAAGATATTTCAGTGAGCAGTAAACCGACAACTGATAACTGACAACTGATAACTGATAACTGATAACTGATAGCTAAATCGAGGTTTCTTCCTCTAGCCAAATTTCTGGCTGTTGATTTAATAAAAGCTGGGCTGCCTCTAACATATCATCGACAATATCGCGCAAATCTTTCTTATTATCGATATAAGCTTTTAACGCTTCCATCGGATCTAATTGATTACCCACCCCTAATTCCGGTAAACGGGGACGGGTTAATTGACTAATTAACTCCGCCCGAATACTATAGCTATGGGCAGTTTTTAACGCTTCGTCAAGCTGATTGGTGTTGATTAGTTCCAATTGTTCACTGCGAATTTTATAAACTAAGCGGATAACTGCTTCCTGAATATCGTATTTTTTCAGAGCTTTCAGCAATTCTTTTTGGGGGTTTTCTGCCTCGGAAACATCCACTTCGATGGAACGGAAAGTACGCACGGGTAAAGGGCAAAATTCCCATTTAACCTCTCCTTTAGCCACTTCTATTAAAACATAGCCCTTATCTTCTTTTTCCTCACTAAAATCCACTCGATCAATGCTCCCCGGATAGACAATAGGCGGATCATTGCTAGGATTAAGATTTTGATGTTTGTGAACATGACCGAGGGCAACATATTCGAATTGTGGACGATTTAGCAGGGATAAAGGCACGGTAAAACCTTTACCAACTGCTAAAAATCTTTCTGCTCCTAAACTAGCTCGATCGGCCATTAAATGGGCTAATAAAACTGTTGGTAAACTTGTATCTAATTGGCGAATTTCTCCTTCTAAAACCGGTTCTAAACGGTTAATTAATAATTCATTTACCCCACTCAAGGATAAACCCTCGGTTTCGGGACGGGTTAAGAGAGTGGCCCGGGTTAACCAGGGTAAAGTAATGACTTGGATATCGCCGTTGCGGGTGGTGATGCGATGGGTGGTCAAGCGATCGCCAACAATAAACCCCGGCACCGCTAGGGTACGATAGATGGAGAGACTGACACCGCCATTACCCTGAGAATGTTGATCGTGATTACCCACTAATAACACCGTCGGGATATTAGCATCGGCAAGACGACGGAATTGACTGGCAAAAGCTTCGTGAACAAAAGGAGGAGGAGTGGCATCGGGAAAGGCATCTCCCCCAAAAAGCACTAGATCCACAGGGGAGGCAATAGCCCGATCGATACAGAGGCTTAAACTGCCCATAAAATCCTCTAAACGAGTATTTAATCCCGTTTTTGGATTTAAACGTCCATGGGAAAAACCGCTCCCCATGTGAATATCCGATAAGTGCAGTATTTTAATCATAGTAAAGGAAAAACAGGCGTAATTAAGTACACCTGTTCAGAATTATTTATTTTCCTAATTTTTTATCGCCATCTTGACGACGGCGATCGCGCCATTCTGTAGTCGTCAGGTAGAGAATGCCACCACTAACGACAACGAGAAGAATTAAGGCGACTAGAAAGAGAGTGTTGAGAATCAGAGATGTTTCCATGGTATCTATAGATTACCTAGAAACCGTTACGACCCCAAACCACCATGGCGATCGACCAAGTGAACAGGGCGAGAATGCTAACCCAACCAAGTGTCAAAATATCCATAATTGCCTTTGTTAAACGAAATACTTAGGAGATAACTACTCAATTTATAATACTTCATCAGTGACTCCGTTTTAGAGAGGCGATCATGCAAATTACGCTCAAGGAAAGAATCGAATCCATACAGGTGGGGAGTATCTCGGCTCTGGCTTTCCTGGTTCCCTATCTGCTATTTTTAACTGTTGATCGACTATTGTTAGGGGAATCGCTCACAGTAATTGGCGCTTTTGTCAAGATATCCGGGGCGATAATTAGCGGATTTCTCTTCGGTGTCACCTATCGTTATGTCGTCCGTAACGACGATAATCCCCATCTCAAAGATGGTACAGTGGCAGCTTTTGCCTTAGTCCGCGGCCTAGTTCCCCTACAATTATCCACAGACTTGATCGCTGACGCTTGGCAATTAAGTCTCTTTCTAGGAGAGAGCTTTATCTGTTTTTTATCCTGTCGTCTGCTCTTAGAGTTGACTAAGCTGCGCCAATAACCGATCATCTTTTTGGCTATCGGGAGTCAGGAGTCAGGAGATTATTTTTATTTATTCTCCCTGCTCCGGCACTCCCCATCTCCCTACCTCGCAATTCATAATTCATAATTGATAATTTATAATTACCACACCCTATGGCTATTTGTATTCCCGTTAATTTACCCGATCGCTCCTATAATATTCTGATCGAGAAGGGCAGTTTAGCTAATCTCGGTGGAGAAATGAGCCAGTTAAGCTTAGGTAAAAAGGTTTTATTGGTTTCTAATCCCGAAATTTTTGACTATTACGGGCAAATAGCCGTTAATTCCCTAGACAAAGCGGGCTTTGTTGTTTCTACTCATCTGATCCCCGCCGGAGAAAATTATAAAACCCTCGATGCGATCGCCCAAGTTTATGATAGCGCCCTCGCTCACCGGCTGGAACGTTCCTCGACTATGGTTGCCCTCGGTGGTGGTGTAATCGGGGATATGACGGGATTTGCGGCAGCCACATGGTTACGGGGCGTTAATTTTGTCCAAGTTCCCACCACCCTGTTAGCCATGGTAGATGCTTCCATCGGGGGTAAAACTGGTGTTAATCATCCCCAGGGCAAAAATCTGATCGGGGCGTTTTATCAACCGAAATTAGTTCTGATCGATCCTAGGGTGCTTAAAACTCTACCCGTGCGAGAATTTCGGGCTGGAATGGCAGAAGTGATTAAATACGGTGTAATTTGGGATGCTGAGTTATTTCAACAGTTAGAAGACTCGGACAATTTAGCTAGTTTTTCTCAGATCGATGGCGAGCTATTGCAAACAATTATTACAAAGTCTTGCCAAGCTAAAGCAGATGTGGTAAGCAAAGACGAAAAAGAAGCGGGTTTGCGGGCGATCTTAAACTATGGTCACACGATCGCCCACGGCATTGAAAGTTTAACGGGATATACTAGCGTTAACCACGGGGAAGCGGTGGCCATGGGGATGGTGGCGGCAGGAGCGATCGCTGTTAAACTGGGAATGTGGACCGCCGGGGAAAATCAACGTCAAACCGATTTAATCGAAAAAGCCGCCTTAGAAACCCATATTCCGCCTTTAAATGCCGATGAGATGGTAAATGCTCTCACTGCCGATAAAAAGGTTAAAGATGGTCAAGTTAGATTTATTTTACCAACGGCAATCGGCCAAGTCACCATTAGCGATCGAGTCACCCCCACCCTGGTGCGCGAGGTGTTATCACCAACCGAATCCGGGCAGTAAAAGCTTTTTCAATTGTTGCATCGCTTGTCCCGTAACATCCCGGTATTTTAAATCTCCCACGAGAATACGTCCCATCAGTTGACCGGCGATCGGCCGTTTAACGGCGACATTGTAGGCGATTTGGGTAAATTGATAGAATAAACCGGCTAATTTAGCCGCTAAAGCCATATCTTCCCCCCATTCTTCCCGAATTATCCGACTATAGCCCGCTAAAGCCTGATTATCTCCGGCTAAAGCTCGATCGATCGCCTCGGCTGCCTTAACTCCCGTCAAAATTGCCGGACGGATACCCTCTCCGATGAGCGGATCGAGAATCCCCGCCGCTTCCCCTGTAATTAGGGCATTTTGGGCGTGTAGCGGTTGATTTCCGTTCCAAAGGGCTAAAGCATACTCACTATAGCGATAATCCTCTAAATTCCAGCCTTTTTGATGGGCATAATTTAACAGTTGTTTTTTTAGCTCCTCGGATTTGATGCTGCCCTTAAAACAAGCACCGCTAATTGTGTAACCATTAGACTTGGGAAAAGCCCAGATATAACCATTTTTTAGGGAACCAAAGTCAAAAAAAGCTTTTTTGGGGGGAATAGTCGCTTCTGCGTTAGTAATTTCCAGAGTAGCCCCGATCGCTTGGTTTTTCGCCGGTAATCCTAACCAGCGACTGGTACTGCCCCTAACACCATCGGCAGCAATCAGATATTTGCCTGAAAATGTTCCTTGGGATGTGGTAACTTGCCAGTGATCTTGGATGAATTTGATCTGGGTAACTTCGCTGTTATCTTGGATAGTTGCCCCGACTGCGATCGCCTGTTGACCTAAAAAATCATCGAAACGATCCCTTTGTACCATCCACATCGGTTCTAGCATATTTAACTTAGTGGTGGCGGCATCCCCCTGTTTCCAAGTAAACTCCACTTGGGTGACGGTATTCTCGATCACGGGGGTAAAGTCAAAATCAAACCACTGCTTAATTGCTGGGGATACCCCCCCACCACAGGGTTTATAACGGGGTAATTTCGCTTTATCGAGGATCAGGATCGATCGTCCCCTTTTAGCTAGATGATAACCCGCCGTCGTTCCTGCTGGTCCCGCACCGATGATAATACAGTCAAACATTTGTACTAATTTAAGTCGTTGAACAAATTTATAGACAATTTACGCTATTTTGGGCAACTTGTCTTGAGTCTGGTTTCTTGTCCCTTCCTCAGGCGGCTGATTTATACCCCAATTTCCCAGAGAGTCTAATCTCTGGCTTTTTTGGCTAATTGATCAGTTATCTTCACCTGATCAATCGTATAATCAAAAAAACTATAACTGCTCGATTATATCATGAAAATTGTTTCTATTAAAATAAAAAACTATCGTATGTTTAAAAACATACACATAAGAGATATTCCCCCTTTTTGTGTGATTATTGGAGCTAACGGCACGGGAAAATCTACTCTATTTGATATTTTTGGGTTTCTGCGAGATGCCCTCAAAAACAACATTCGCCAAGCCTTACAAATTCGCGGCGGTTATAGAGAAATTATCACTAGAGGCCAAGAACAGGAAGATATTGAAATCGAGCTGCAATTTCGCATGAAAATCTTAGATACAGAACGTCTGGTTACTTATATACTTATAATTGGACAAAACAAAAATCGCCCTGTTATCAAACGCGAAATACTTCGCTATAAAAGGGGTGAACACGGTAAACCTTTTCATTTTTTAGATTTTCAACTTGGTCAAGGATATGCTATCACCAACGAAGAAGATTTTAGTAAACCGGATAAAGAACTCGATCGAGAAGAACAACAGCTAGAATCTAACGATATACTAGCAATCAAAGGATTAGGACAATTTCAACGTTTTAAAGCCGCTACAGCCTTTCGTTCTCTGATTGAAAATTGGCACGTTTCTGACTTTCATATTAGCGAAGCTAGAGGAAGTAAAGAAATATCTTATGCTGAACACTTATCCCCTACTGGCGACAATATAGCTACAGTTGCTCAATATATTTATCAACAATATCCCACAATTTTTCAGCAAATTCTCGAAAAAATGAAACAAAGAGTTCCGGGTATTTCCTCTGTGGAAGCCAAAGAAACCGAAGACGGTCGCTTGATTTTACGTTTTCAAGATCAGGCCTTTAAAGACCCTTTTATTGATCGCTATGTTTCTGACGGGACTATGAAAATGTTCGCTTATTTAATATTACTATTCGATCCCAATCCTCATCCCCTACTCTGTGTCGAAGAACCAGAAAACCAACTTTATCCTACTTTATTAAAAGAACTAGCCGAAGAATTCGCCCACTATAGCGATCAGGGGGGTCAGGTATTTGTTTCTAGCCACTCCCCCGATTTTATCAACGCGGTTCCACTAGCTAGTATTTTCTGGCTAATTAAATCCCAAGGTATCACCCAAATCCATAGGGCTGCCGATAGCGAAATCCTCAAAAACTTAGTAGCGGAAGGCGATTTACCCGGCTATCTTTGGAATCAAGGCTGGTTTGAAGGAGTAGCACCATAATGAACTATGATATCGTATTTTTGCTAGAAGAGTCATCTATAGAAAATGTGTTAGAAGAACTTTTGCCTAAACTTATTCCCCCAGAAATAAGGTATAAATGTATTAGTCATCAAGGCAAACAAGACCTAGCCAAATCTATTCCTATAAAACTCAAAGCTTTCAAGAAATCTAGTCCCAATACCAAATTTATTATTGTCCATGATCAGGATTCCCACGATTGTCAAAAACTCAAAAAAGACCTAGGGCAAATTTGTCAAAATGCCAGTGATGCTCAAGTCTTAATTCGGATTATTTGCCATGAATTAGAATCTTGGTTTCTGGGAGATTTAGCAGCGGTGGCCAAGGCGTATAATTTAAATAGTCTCGGTCAAAAACAAAATAAAAGTAAATACAGAGAACCAGACCTGCTTAACTCGGCCAAACAAGAATTAAAAAAGCTAGTGAAAGAGTATTATGCAGGAACCCACTCTAAACAGATTGCCCCCCATCTTTCCCTAACTGAAAATAAATCGCGTAGTTTTCAAACTTTTATCCAAGGTATCAAAAATGTTGTGGAAATGATACAACACCCCAATCCGAACCCGAACTAAAATAGACCTCGACCTAATATAATTAAAAGCCTATAAACTCCTAACTAGGGCTTGCTGAATAAATCTAAAAACCTTGTTGGATAAGGCTTTTAGACTTTTTTGACCTCAAAAAGTGCCGACCATTGGAGGGATCGGGGGTAAAATTCAGGTACTTTTTCCCTGAAAATTAGGTAACTGACT
>NZ_JADBTB010000097.1:0-6708 GCF_020246405.1 Microcystis sp. M083S1 | reverse complement strand
CCCAGCTTTGGTGGGTAAAATGTATTCTAAGATACATTTCTCAAGAGCGAGGGGGTGGAACGAACCACAAAGACACAAAGGACACAAAGATCGATCGATCCTATGTCAATTAAACTTATCACACAGAACCTAGAAGAGCCAAAAGTTTTTACTAAGAGCATGGACATTTGTACTAGAATATCCAACACTCAGTTTAAATATAGACTTCGATTGATGGGGGCAGAGAGACTCGAACTCTCACGAGCTTATAAGGCTCAACGGATTTTAAGTCCGTAGCGTCTACCATTCCGCCACGCCCCCGTTATTTGACCGACAATTTTTTATCATATCATAAATAATTTAATTGGCAAGAGTATTTTCAGTAAATTATTTTAGCCCGCCAATTCGATCGCCACAAAGGGGGAAAGAGGGGGTAAAATAATCAGCAGGTGAATTGCCGTTCACCGACAGCTATTGAGAAAAATATATCCTTATGCAATCAATTCTGACGCAAGAAACCATTATCATCGCCCTGATCTACCTATCTCTCAGTGTCTTGTATTTGCTCGTCATTCCCGCCGTTATCTACTACTACCTCAATACACGCTGGTATGTGGCTTCTTCTTGGGAAAGAGGGTTTATGTACTTTCTGATGAGCTTTTTCTTCCCCGGGATGCTGTTGTTGAGTCCTTTCCTTAACTTCCGTCCCCAACGTCGTACCCTAAAAGCTTAAGTTATCAACCAAAAAAAACCCATGAGACGCATTGATGTCATCGGGATTGGTATAGGGATGTTTGCTATGGGCGGCATCCTCTACATTGTCCTACAAAAAACCGGTTTAGATAGTGCTTCGGCGGGAATTTGGAGTCAAGCGGTGTTGGTAGGTGGTGTCATCGGTTGGATTTTTACCTATCTGTTTCGAGTCGCCACCGATAATATGACCTACGGCCAACAGCGCAAGGATTACGAAGATGCCGTCTTTAAAAAACGTCTGGAAGCGATGACTCCCGAAGAAATCGCCCAAATGCAGCGGGAGATTGAAGAAGAAAAAACTAAATAGACCGATGAAACCCGATAAAATCATCATCGGTTGGCGAGAATGGCTGGATTTACCTGATTTAGGCATTACCAAAATAAAGGCCAAGATTGATACAGGCGCTCGCTCCTCGGCCCTACACGCTTTTGATCTGCATCCTTTTCGAGATGGCGATCGCAATTGGCTGCGCTTTCAAGTTCATCCCTACCAAAAAGATAGTCGCCACACTGTCACCACTACCGCAGAAATCCTCGAATGGCGACGGGTAAAAAATTCCGGGGGTCAAAGTCAACTACGTCCCGTTATCAGAACAAGTGTATCACTTGGCGGTCGTCAATGGCCGATCGAATTAACCTTGACTAATCGCGATGTCATGGGTTTTCGGATGTTGTTAGGACGAGAAGCACTGAAAAAAGGCTTTCTTGTCCATCCGAATAGGTCTTTTTTACTGAGTTAAGTTATATTTAAAGCCGTGGCTCTCCCAGGTTTGGTGGGTAAAATGTATTCTAAGATACATTACTCCTAGCGAGGGAGTGGAGCGAACCACAAAGACACAAAGGACACAAAGATCGATCCTATGTAAGTTAAACTTATCACACAGAACCTAGAAGAGCCAAGCCGTCAGTTTTGCATCAGTTATCAGTTATCAGTTATCAGATGTGAGTTTTTAGTTCACTGTTTACTGTTTACTAAAAAGGCTCCACTACTTCCCGATCTCCTATACCTTTTAAACAAGATTTAGTATTAGATTCCCATAATATTGATTCTCTCTCAGATTCTTGAGGAATGCCTCTCGACATTCTTAATAATTTCAGGTGTATTATTATCTATCTAAATTCTTGGAGATTGTTGCTGTATAATTGTGATGACTGCCCCCGCTTTTCAGCCGAACTATGCCCATTCCCGATTTTCAATCGATTATGTTGCCCCTATTAAAAATACTTGCAGATGGCAAAGTTTATAAATATCGAGAAATTATTGAAGCCTTGGTCAGAGAGTTTCAAGTCACGGAAGCGGAAAGAAAAGAAATGCTTCCCAGTGGACAACAAGAAATTTTTGCTAATCGAGTCGGTTGGGCAAAAACCTATTTAAAGAAAGCGGGATTAATTGACTCACCCCAAAGAGCAACTTTTGTAATTTCTGAGAAAGGAAAAGAAATCTTATCTCAAAATCCTACTCGAATTGATACCAAATTTCTCAGGCAATTTCCTGAGTTTCAAGAATTTACTAGAGTCAATAAGCAAAATGAAACTATTACTCTTGAAAGCAATTTATCAACTTCTGATCAAGAACAAAATCCCGAGGAATTACTAGAAAACTCCTATCAAGAAATTCGTCAAGCATTAGCGACAGACTTACTTTTTATTCTGCGAAAATTATCCCCAGATGCTTTTGAAAAATTAGTAGTAGAATTACTGGTAAAAATGGGTTATGGTGGCTCGATTAGAGATGCTGGTAAAGCGGTAGGTAAGAGCGGGGATCAAGGGATTGATGGGATAATAAAAGAAGATAGACTCGGTTTAGATATAATCTATATTCAAGCCAAAAGATGGGCTGATAATAATGCCGTTGGTCGTCCAGAAATCCAGAAATTTGTCGGAGCATTAGCGGGACAAGGAGCCAAAAAAGGTATTTTTATCACTACTTCCTATTTTACCCAAGAAGCTTTAGAATATGCCCCCAGAAATGAGATAAAAATAGTGCTGATTGATGGGGAAGAATTAAGTCAATTGATGATTGATTATAACTTAGGTGTATCGACCCAAAAAATCTATGAAATCAAGAGAATTGATCATGATTATTTTGGGGATGAATGAGAGAGAGAGGAGGACAAGGGTTACAGAAAACGGCCATGGCGTTAAAATAGATGGAAAAAATAGAGGATAAAAACTATGGACGGGATGACCTTTTTTCAGAAAAGTGCGGGACAGTGGAAATCTCAGCGCACCACCCATCATTTACCCTTTCGACGCTCAGAAACCGGCGATTCCGAGATTTATGTGGAAGCTTTAAGCGCCGATAACCCGAAAATTATCGCTATCTGTGAAATGCACGAAGTCGATCCCGCTAAGACTGTGGGGGGTGCCTTTGTCAGTTGGGATGGTTCGATGCAGTGGGACAAAGAAGACGAAAATCATCAAGGAACCACCGTTTTTGCGCTAATTCCCGATGAAGATAATCCCCAAGCGGGTGTTCTGTTGCGGGAGCGAGGTTATGCGGAAATCATTCCCGTGGCGGGCCGTTATCACATTGATGAACAGGAAGGTTTAGTCTTAATTACAGAATACGAAACTATGACCTCGATCGAGCGTTTTTGGTTTGCCGATGCCGATTTACGTCTCCGCACTAGCACAGTTCAACGTTTTGGCGGTTTTAATACGGCCACTTTTTGTGCTGAATCCCGCAATCAGTCATCGGAGTCAGTCTCTAGTGATTCCCCCGAACCATCATCCTATTCGATTAGTGGCTGGTAAATTCAGTTATCAGTTATCAGTTATCAGTTATCAGTCATCAGCTTTTTTCTCCCCTCTCCCTGCTCCGGCGCTCCCCACTCCCCGGATGGTAAGCAAGTTTTCTTAACAATTGTAAGAATTTTTAATATTTCTTTTCTAGTTGGCACCTACTCCCTTATCATTAGGAGGAAAGTTTTTTAAGCATTTCTAAGGATACGGAGGTTTACCCTTGGCCATTCCTCTTTTAAATTACGCCCCCAAGTCCCAAAACGTGCGGGTAGCTGGTTATGATGTCGGTGGAGACGAAAAACCGAGAGTTTACACGACGGAAAATGTCCTCTCCCCTACCGACCTGGACGATTTAATCGAAGCCGCTTACCGTCAGATTTTCTTCCATGCCTTCAAATGGGATCGGGAACCCTTCCTCGAATCCCAATTACGCAATGGACAATTATCGGTGCGGGATTTCATTCGTGGTTTACTGTTATCGAAAACCTTCTATAACAGCTTCTACGAGAAAAACAGCAACTATCGCTTTGTCGAACAGGTAGTACAAAGAGTTCTCGGTCGCGATGTCTATAGCGAAAGAGAAAAAATTGCTTGGTCGATTGTCGTTGCCACCAAAGGGATTCAAGGTTTTGTCGATCAACTTCTCAACAGTGACGAGTATCTGCAAAGCTTTGGTTATGATACCGTTCCCTACCAACGTCGTCGCACCCTAGCCAGCCGCGAAATTGGTGAACGTCCATTCAACATCACCTCGCCTCGCTACGATGGCTACTATCGTGGTATTTTGGGCTTCCCTCAAATCGTTTGGCAGAATGCTGTACGTCGCTATGTTCCCCAAGAGCAAAAACCCAAAGCCGGCGATCCTTCCAGCTTCTTGGCTATGGCCCGGGGTCTCGGTAGCGCCAAAGGCAATCCTGTACCAAGAGTCTCCGCTATGAATATTAACATCGAGGCTTCTGTACCCCGTCGTTAATTTTTAGCTCAACCTGCCGGGGAGAGTCCCTAATTGGCAGAATGACCCCCGAACCATAATCAGGTTATTCTGTGAATTGGTGGCTCTCCCTATGGGGTGGCTCCTGAGATAATCCCCCCACCGAGGACGATTTCCCCTTCATAAATCACGGCTGCCTGGCCCGGGGTGATACTAAATTGTGGTTCATCGAAAACCAGCTTCACTTGATTATTTTCCAGGGGAATAACATTGACGGGAACGGCCGGAGAACGATAACGGACCTGTACTTGCGCGCGGATAGGGGTGGTGGGTTCGGCAATAGAAACCCAGTTCATCCGTCCGACAAGACAAGCGGCACTAACGGCACTTTCGCGATTACCGACGATAACCCGATTCATGACGGGATCCAGTTTTACCACATAGAGAGGTTCGGCGGCGGCGATGCCGATGCCTTTGCGTTGTCCGATCGTATAATGATGGATACCGCTATGTTTACCCAAAACTTTGCCATCGAGATCGACGATATCGCCCTCACTAACGGCGATATACTTATCCAAGAACGATCGCATCGTTCCGTGAGCTTCAATCAAGCATAAATCCTGACTATCGGGTTTATCTGCTGTTTTTAAACCGAATTCCTGGGCAATCCTGCGGGTTTCTGCCTTGGTTTGTTCTCCCAAGGGAAATAAAGTCCCACGCAGTACATCTTGAGTTAGATCATAGAGAAAATAGGATTGATCTTTATTTTTATCGACGGCGCGCAGCAGTTGATAACGGTTGTTTTCAGGAGAAAAACGAATTCTAGCGTAGTGACCAGTGGCAATAGTGTCCGTTTGCAAGGTTTCCCTGGCATAATGCAGCATCGGGCTAAATTTTACCGCTTTATTGCACTGAGAACAAGGCAGCGGTGTGATTCCCGCTTCGTAACCGGAAACTAGATAATCAATAATTTCTTTTTGGAAAAGCTCGCGACTATCGACGATATGATGGGGAACCCCCAACTGCTCACAAATAAAGGCCGCATCCACCATTCCCTCGGAGCAGCATTGACCTTTACCCTTCATTAACCACAGGGTCAAGCCAATAACATCATAACCTTGAGCGTGTAAGGCGGCAGCGGCGACAGAGCTATCTACTCCCCCCGATAGACCGACAACAACTTTTCCCATAAATCTTGTAATGATTTTTAACCAATATACTTTCTAGACTAGCATCTCCTACTTTAAAATTTGGACATGGTGTACCCAAATTTCGTGTGAGGACAAACCAGCATGATGAGAACAAACCTACTGTTTTTCTCGGCTTTATTTTGGTTAAAAGTCGGGATAATCGCTCAAGCAACGCTGCTGCTAAAAGCAAACTTATCTTTTGCCCAGAATCTTTATCCCGGTCGTCGTTTGCCCCCACCGCCGGCGGTGAGACAACCAACTAAACGTTCAGACAGTCCCAGTGCTGTTAATTGTTCCCAATGTTCACCCTTAAATTTACCCCCAGTTAATTCTCCTTCAGTTCGTCCTCTGGTGGCGGACCCAGTTTCCGGTAATCAACCCCTGAGAGAATACGTTTTTCAAGCTCCCGCTACCGTGCGTCCTGCCGATGCTACGGTGGTTAATAATCATAATCGTCAAACTGTCAATCCACCAGCACCCAGACCTCAAAATCGCACCAATAAACCCCCTTCTCCCCCACCACAGCAGCGGGTTATTGCGACTAATCAACTCTTTCGGGTTGAAGTTCAGAGTAATAGTGCAGCAGCGTTGGCAAAAATTAAAGAAATTGAACCCCTCGCATTTATCCGTACGGGAGAAAATGTGATTCAAGTTGGGTTATTTCAGCAACAATACCAAGCTAAACAACGGGTACAAGAGTTAACTAGACAGGGTTTTAGCGCCCAGATTATTACCCTCAATAATTAGTAAAGTTAGGGTTGAGAATATTAATAATAATCCGGGTTCAGGTCTGGGAATTATCCCTAAGTCTCCTTAACCCTTGCCCTGCTGCGGGTTAATAAGACCGCTTGTAATACTAAATCCTGTTTAAAAGGTATAGGAGAGTGGGGAGACACAATATTAATTAAAATTATCAAAAATTAATTTTGAGGGCAAGTTCTTAAGTAGCTAGACACAATTAATTACACATAAGTAGCTGGTTATAATTAAATTAAAAATGGATTTTAGGTTCGATCCCCCCTGCTCCCCTTGATAAGGTAGGGTTGATTCATGAATCAACCCTACCCTTGATAAGGGTGGTGTCTGATAATTTTTAACGCCTACCTACTT
>NZ_JADBTB010000096.1:0-12943 GCF_020246405.1 Microcystis sp. M083S1 | reverse complement strand
TGAAATGGGGCGAAAGTCTGTGGACTCTGTGTAAGACAGTACATGGTTTTTTAACTGTGGTATGCGACGGTGGTGGAAGCAGAAACTTAAATCGTGAGGTTTAGGAATCGCCGCACTTTTAGGGCGGCGAGGATGTCAACTCCAATTGATCACCCCTGCGCCACCAACCCTGTAGATAATTAGCATCGGGATCGTAGAGATAATATTCTTCTACGCCAAAACGCTGATAAAATTGCCATTTTCGGCGCATTTCCGCTTTATTGTTGCCCGGAGAGAGAATTTCAAAGACTACCTGCGGCGCAATCTGGTTTTCTAACCATTGCTTATAGGAACCTCGATCGCCCTTGGGTCTGCCAAACACCACCATAGCATCCGGCGCTTGACAGATTTTATTATCCCCCTCGACCGGATACCACAACAGATCGCCGGCGATAAACACATGGTCATTCTCTGCGAATAAACATTCGAGATTTTCCTTAATCGTCACAATCCAGCGAAATTGTTTGGTATTATCGGCCATCGGTTTACCATCACTATCGGGATAGATAATCTCCGAGTCAGAGAAAGATTGGGCTTTTACCATCGTTCTACTCCCTAGCGTACTAACTATTTAGTATAGCGTTAAATTCCCTTACGAATGAGGGCAAAGGCCGAAGTATAACCGTGTAAAAAAGTGCGACCGGCCACCGGCCCGATTTCTCCATTGCCAAAGAAACCGGCAAGGGGAACATTGGCGAAATAACGCTGAAAAAGACCCGAATCAAAGTCGGGTTTTTCGTAGAGATTTTCCCCGCGACCGAGACAGGAAAAGATTAAAGCCCCTAGTACCTCTGAACTATTAGGTCTTTCTTGGGGAAAAGCTTGCAAAAGTAATTCTAAATCTAGGGCGGAAGTGTCGGCATCGCGCAGGTGAAATTGTACCCGCTGCCCCGGACGAACTCGATCGCCAATTGCGATCGCACCTTGACGAGGATCTACTCCCAAAACACTGCGAATTAAGAAATCCCCGGCCCGCAACTGCATTTTAAACTCATCCCTAGCAATACCGATAAAAAGGGAGTTTTGCACTAATTCTCGGTCTTTTTCCCTTAAGGAGGGGATTAAATCCCGCAGTAGGTTTAAAGGTGGTTGCGGAGTCCCATCGGCCCCTTTACCAGTCATGGAGATGATAATATTGCGTTCTCCCTCACTCACCTGATAAATCGGTCCAATGGGACGACAACCCTGGGCGACGATAGTTTCGACGATAATATTGCCAGAAAGGGCGATTCCTACGGTTCCCTGACGATAGAGATAGCTATTACGCGGTTTTTGTTGATCGTGGTAGAATAGACCCCCAGAACGTTCGATCATGCCACCACTGACCAAACCGCCGATTTTGGCCGAACCGGGGTAGGCAAAATCTAAACCCTCTAACAAATCATTGATGCGACTGGAAAAAGGATCGGCTAAAAGGATAAATTGAGGATTTTTGGCCGCTTCTACCCCTAATAATTCTGTCCAACTAGAGGGGGAACTGTCGAGATCGGGCATTTCCGCCGCTTCGATATAGAAGGGCTGCACTTCCACATCGGGCAAATGGGCGACGGTGAGACTTAAAGCCGGACTCGCTTCGATTTCTCGCGCTTTTTCCCTGTCACCCATGCCGACAATCCCCGCCCCACCGCAGCCGATCAGCACAGGAACAGGGAGTTTATCCAAGATTAAGGGAACTAAACGGGGATAGTCGCTGGCATAGGCAGAAGAAATAAAAATTATGGCTAGATCTGCCGATCCAACTAACTTATCTGTCACTTTTTCCACTACTTCCGTCACCGCTGCTTCTAGGGAGGGACGGGTTGATAGGGCATTAATCCACTCGATGCGATCGCTCATGTTTCTTGACCCCAAATTTGGTCTCAATGGTCAAAGATGATCATCTTAACAATAAATTAACCTAAAAATCCTATCCGCGCCCCTAGATGGCGCAATAAATTGTAGAATTGTCATGACGTGAGCCAATAAGGCCGCAAGGGATTGTCAGTTATTTTAATCATATTTAATCTTAAAATAGAGAATTGTCCCCGCTAAGATAAAAGTAACAAAATTAGCAATAATAATCGGTTTACTGTTCATATAAAGGCCGTAGATGAGCCAAAGAAAAACCCCCAGACAAAAGCAAATAAACATAGTTAAGGACAAGTCCTTAGCCGAACGATAACGCCAAGTTTTAATCACTTGGGGTAAAAAGGAGACAGTGGTTAATATTCCCGCCACGATCCCGATTAGTTCAATAATATTCACCGATTATCCTCTTGGCTCAGTTTCTCTCATTTTAAACTGTTGACTATCTAAATTACTGGTTAAGACGGATCTCTCGACATCATCGGGTAAAGTGTTGGTAAATGTGACATTTTTTCCCATTGTTTCTATTGAGCGACTACTATCACCGAAGTGCCGATTTTTACCTTTTCAAATAAAGCTTTTATATCTCGATCGCGCATCCTGACGCAACCGTGGGAGACGGCCCGGCCGATGAGATTTTCTTGGGGTGTACCGTGAAAACCGATAAAATTCGCGCCATCGGTCCAAAATCCAATCCAACGGGCCCCTAAGGGGTTGTTTTTTCCCGATGGCACCAGTTGACCAGTGAAAGGATGTTCCCAGACTGGTTCCCGCACCATCTGAATCACCCTAAATTGTCCCGTCGGGGTTTCCCAACCCAGACGACCGATCGCCACTGGGTAAGAAGCGATTATTTTCTGTCCTTGGTAAACAAAAACCCGTCTTTTTTTTAAATTCAGCAGCAAACGGGTTTCCGTTCGAGTTACCGTGGTTGCGGGAAAGGAATTGACGGGACTAATGGGGGGATTGAGGAAAAATTCCCCTATTCCTAGACATAAACAGAGAATTGGCAGAAAAACTCGCATCTGATAGCAGCAAAGTCAAGATTTTTTATCTGCATTCTAATCTGATTGTGATGAGATAAAACCAAAGTCGATAGGACGATCCCGAGGGGGAAGGATAAAATCGCCGTCGAGTTGGGCTAATTCGGTTACACTAATCTATAGCTGGAATATTAACTTTTGTAACTATGACCGCCGCTATTGCTCTCGATCGCGTTTCTAAAATCTATAATAATCTCCCGGTAGTTAACGAGCTTTCCTTTGCTATCGAAAAAGGGGAAATCTTTGGTTTACTCGGTCCCAACGGTGCGGGAAAATCGACGACAATCCGCATGATTATCACTCTAACCGAAGCAAGTCAAGGAGAAATCGAAGTGGCGGGGTATGATGTGAAAAAATACCGCGATCAGGTGAAGAAAAATATTGGGGTAGTCTTACAACAGATTAGCGTTGATGGGGAATTAACCGTCTGGGAAAATATGGAATTTCACGGCCGGATGCACCATATCCCCAATCCCCAGAGACAGGAATTAATTGATCGCTATTTAGATTATGTCAGTTTAAGCGATCGAAAATCTGCCCTTGCCAAAACTCTTTCCGGAGGGATGAAACGACGTTTACAGATTGCTCGCGCTCTTCTTCACGAACCAAAAATACTCTTTCTCGATGAACCAACTGTCGGTTTAGACCCCCAAAATCGTCGTCGTTTGTGGGAAGTAATTCGCGATTTAAACCGGCAAGGAATGACAATTTTATTAACCACTCACTACATGGAAGAAGTGGAATTTCTCTGTCAGGATAACGCCACGGGAAACCCAGGCAGAATTGGCATTATGGACGCAGGCAAATTAATCGAATTAGGAACTCTAACGGATTTTCGCACTAAGTATGGCGAGGGTTTAGTTATCAAACAAGTTGGCGATAAAATCGATTATAAATTCTTCCCCACTGTGGCCGATGCTAACTCTTATCTGGACACTTTGAGCGATAAAACTGGGGTAATGTGTCGTCCTTCCAACCTCGAAGATATATTCGTGGAACTCACGGGACATCAATTAGATTAAATTCTTGTTTTGGCCGTTAGGAAGTTGTTCAGTTATCGGTTTTTGACTCCGGTTTTTCTGAGATTAGCTGTGTTTAAATCGGCATCTATTTTATTGGCAAACCTGCTAGAGTCTAGGTCAATTAGCTGAGGCTATCCCTAAAAACCGAGTTCAACCCTAAAAAAAGAGGCTTTTAGCGGTTTTAAAGCTTTTTGAGCCGGATAAATGGCCTAGTAGGGGAACTTTTTCCCGAGAGGGAGAGTCGTCGGGAACTGGATAAAAACTAGAGTCCTCCCTCGATCGATAGACAAAATTGACGGTAATCGTTTAGAATAAAGCACTGAATACTGACGAGATGATAATTATCCCTATGACCGATCTCCAAGCAAAAACTAGATGGTCAACAGCGCGGCGATATTACGAATTGCTTAGTGTTTTAGTGGAACGTAATCTCAAGGGACGCTATCGGGGTTCTTTTCTGGGGGTTTACTGGTCTTTGTTAAATCCCCTGATTATGACGGCACTATACACGGCAATTTTCGGCACGGTTTTCGCCTCTTATTTTGATAATTCTATAGTTAACTATGTCCTAGCGGCTTTCACTGGTTTAGTAGTAATAAATTTTTTTAATGCTTCCACTAACCAAGCTTTACCTAGTATCGTCGGTAATGGCAGTATTTTAAATAAAATTCGTCTGCCAGTTAGCATTTTTCCCGTTTCGATGGTAGTGGCAAATATTTTTCAATTTGCTATTAGTATCTTTCCACTTTTGGCTATAGTAACTCTTTGGAAGTCTCAAAGTTTAATTAATGTAATTGCTCTGATTTTTCCCGTTATCGGTCTTTCTCTGGTTTGCACGGGAGTGGGTTTCTTTGTCAGTACCCTCTACGTTTTCTTCAGAGACTTACCCTATTTTTACGAAATTGTTTGTTTTGTCGCTTGGATTAGCAGCCCGATTTTCTATCCCCCAGAAATTATTCCTCCTTCCGTACAACCATTCCTCCTATTAAACCCATTATTACCGGTAATCGAAAGTATTCGTCAATTGTCCCTTTCCCCGGGATTGCCAGATTTTGGTTTGATTTTTCAATCTCTACTTGGGGGGATTATCATCTTAGGAATTGGTTGGACTTGCTTCCGACTCTGGCGACATTTATTTATGGATTTATTATAAATGACAGAAGTAATTCGACTCGATCAAGTGTCTCTCGAAAGACGTACTCAAGAAGAATTCTCCTATGATCTAAAAAGGACAATCTTCTCTCTTCTTGAAGGTAAATATCGTCAACCTGCCAAAAAATTAGTTCTAGATGATATAGATTTAGTCATTAATTCTGGAGCAAAATTAGGTATCATTGGAGCTAATGGCGCGGGAAAATCTACTCTTTTAAAAGTCATTTGTGGTATTCTAGAACCGACAAAGGGACAGGTGAGAGTCAGGGGACAAATTGCCTCTCTAATTGAATTAGGAGCGGGTTTTGATCCAGATTTACCAGTAAAAGATAATATTATTCTCTATGGGGTAATGCTGGGATTTTCTCGTCAGGAAATGAAGGAAAAAACCAAAGATATCCTTGACTTTGCTGAGTTAGAAGAATATATGGGAGCGCCGGTGAAATCTCTTTCTTCCGGGATGGTGGCTCGTTTAGGATTTGCGATCGCAACAGAGGTTCACCCCGATATTCTTATTCTTGATGAAGTCCTTTCCGTTGGGGATGAAAGTTTTAAAAATAAGTGTAAACGACGTTTAAAAAAATTCTGGAATTCTAACGCTACTATTTTAGTAGTTTCCCACGATTTGACTTTAATTCAAGAGTCCTGTGACCAAGCAATTTGGCTGAATAAGGGCCAGTTGCAATCTCAGGGTACACCAGAAGATGTAATCAAGTTTTATTTGGATTCTGTACATCAAAATGAAGTTAATTTTTAATTAAGTAGGTAAGCTCAGTTAATTTATCTACGTTTGGCTCTCTTGGGTTTGGTGGGTAAAATGTATTATAGGGTACATTCCTGCTGGCGGTCGCAACGCGCTCGCTACGCGAGACCAACTGGAACGAACCACAAAGACACAAAGGACACAAAGATTGATCGCTTCTAGATAATCTAAACTTATCACACAAAGAAGAAGAGAGCCTACGTTTGACTTAGTTGAAAACGCTGTAACAAAATAAAAAACCTCGGTGTCCAGCCGAGGTAGCGCTAAGTTATGTAGGAGAACTCAAGCAAATCTGTCAATGGGGTAAACCCAAACCCCGAAAACTTTTTTAAGCTAGTAGGCCAAGTTTTTTGCCGTTGTCTCGGACTCAAGGAATCATCTTCTGTCCTATACTCCTCGAGACAATCTGAACCGGCTTGGTGTCTTGGCTGTTTTGCTTTAACTTTTAGTTCATGTAAATAAATGTAACAATATTTTTACGAATTGTAAAGAAGGATTGACAAAATAAAACTTATATGTAATATAAGCTAAGTTAATATTTTTCGCCGATCGAAGCTAGGGAGGTAATATATAGGGAGATTGGTTCACTAGCGTGACAAGGTGTACCCAGAATGTCCTATTTGTTTTTGTTACCACTATTCACCGCTGCTCTGGCTGCCTATTTCTGGCAGAAGTCCAGCGATGAGATCGCTTATCTGGCCAGTGCCGCCACGGTAATTAGTTTAGTGTTGAGTCTGGTTTTGGCTCCTTGGCAGATTCAGCTACTAATTCTCTTGACAGTTGTGATTGTCGTCACCTTTTTATGGCAAGGACGAGAAGAGCAGAAGAATGTCCCCGTCCCCACTCCGGAAACCGCCGGCGAAAAAAAGTATCGTGGGGCCACCTATATGGAGCCAACAGTCGCCGAAGCTCCTGTCAAGGAGCGAGGGGGTAAATATCGGGGTGCGGAGGTTAAAATCACCAATAATCCCACGGTGGCCAACCCAATTCGCTCCTCATCTCTCAAATATCGCGGCGCCGGTTCGGCAAACAAAGACCAGTAATCAGTTATCAGTTATCAGTTATCAGTTATCAGATTTGAGTTTTCAGTTCACTGATTGGGTGCATCTTGTATTTGTGATTTTCTCTCACTTATGGTGAGCAGCAGAAGTTATTAAAAGAGGGCGAATGCAATTCGCCCCTACAATAATATTATTGAGATGCACCCCACTGATTACTGTTTACTGTTCACTGTTCACTAAAAATACTTCCCAATTCCCAATTCCCAATTCATAATTCATAATTCATAATTCATAATTCATAATTCATAATTCCTACATACTACTGGTCTTGAATATAAAGCTGATTATTTTTGAGACAATTGTATGCCTTTTGTAACTCGATTCCCAGATAACCGATATGTTCGGGAATAATTGCGGGATTGGTAGCGGCAAGCTCGCGGATTAATTTGAGGGGATTTTTGCCTTGATAACAAGCGACAACTTCCCCACTGCCGGGGGTAGTTTGTTGGACAAGAATTTGTTCTTTTTCCACAGAAATCAAAAAGTTACCGCTAGGGTCAAAAAAGTCGCGCTGATTGACAATCTTATCGTACTGGGTGGCGATTAATCGTTCGACATTCTCCCAAGTATCATCGTATATATGGGCCGATTGACTAATAGTAATCAATGGACCGAGGGTTAAATTATACTGGGAGCGTTGATTGATTTCTTGGCAAATATGTTGCTGTAAAGCACGCAATCCCATGGCATTTGCTGGCCAAGCGGCAAACATATCATTACTTCTAAATATTGCAGTGAGAGACAATTCATTTTCCACCACTCGCACCCAAATATGATTTAAACAGGGACTACCTCCCTTTTCGTGGTCTTTCACATCCCAAAGGGACATAACTGCACTAGCTGCGTCAATTTCTGAGATTAATTTATTAATAACCTGTTCAATTTGGTCTCGTCCAAACCAAGAGCGCAATCTTTGACCGTAGGTGTATTTAACTCCTTGGTGTATAGGGGAATCATCGAGAATTTGTCCGATATATTCGGTAAGAAAAGCTCTATCTATAGGCAAATAATTAGGTTCGGGAAAATAAAAGTCTGGGGGTTCATCGGTGACAACGGCCATTAGGTCAATTAATTCTTGCCATTTACCATCATATCCTGTCGGTCTAATTGTGCCAGTGGTTTTAATCTTTTGGAGAATTTTTACCCAAGTTTCGGCAATAGTTTTTCCTTCAATGCGATGACCGTATCTTGTCCCAGGTAGGAGAGAAGGAAGATTTTCTGAGATAGGAAAGGTTAATGGTTCTCCCCAAGTTGGTAAGGGGGATTGTTCTGCATAATTTTTGACAGTTTCAATCGCTTCTGGGATGGATTTAACCAGTTGGTATTGAATTGATTGACGCAATTTTTCGAGAATTTCTCGGTCAATTTCTTTGTCAACATATCCCGTGATAGAAGAATTAATTAGCCAACATTCTCCACCTGTGTCACTTTTTCCTAGTTGGAATCCTTGACTAAAAAAATCTAGCAAACATTGACAGCTACCAGAGTTCTTATCTTCCTTAGTCGCGTTGAGAATAACTAAGTATCTAACGTGGGGATTTGCTATTAAGTTTCTCAGCAGGGGACTAATTCCTCTGGTGGGACTATAAAGATTACCAATCACCGCGTATTGGTCGGGATTTAAATGTTTAGCAAGGGACTGTTTTACTGTCCATCCCGTGATAATTGCTGTTTGGCCGTGACCGCAGATTAATTGATTGGGTTTATAGTGGGGTTGGTAGGTGAATTTAGGGGTGGTTTCTGTACTAAGCATGGATTTAAATTAGTCGTTCAAGATAATTAATAATATTTCGGTGAAGTTTTTCTATTGTATCACTACCATCCAGTTGTAAACAATTATCTTTATATTCTTTAAATATCTCGATAAACATTTGACGAACTTTTATTAATTTTTCTTGTTTTTCGTACAATTCTGTGATGGCTCTGTTTTTAATTCTTGCTAGAGAAATATCGGGAAGAACATCGATATAAATAACTAAATCTGGATTGGGAAAATGTTGATTTAACTGTCGAACAAAAGCAAATTCTTCGGGATTATTGCAATTGTAGGCCAGGGAGGAAAAATAATAACGAGTAGTGATAACGTGGGTTTGTTCTTGCTGAATAAGTTTAAAAACGCCATCGTGATCATTATATAAGTGATAATGGCGATCAGCTGCAAATAAATAGGCCATTTGTCGGTCAAATTGATTTTGATCTTTGATAGAAATAAGATTAGTTTGCATTATTTCTCGAATCAAACGACCGATGACTCCCTCGGAAGGTTCCGGACTTAAAACTGCTTTTTCCCCTCGCTTTAAAAAATATTCTTGTAGGAGTTTTGCTTGGGTACTTGTTCCCGATCCGTCAATACCTTCAAAGACAATAAATTTCGGTTTCATAATTTAATCTTCCTTCTCGATCTAATTATCTAAATAATTGTTTTAGCCAAGTTAACCAAGATTTTTTCGGGGGGATTAATTGCGTCATTTCTCCGATAATTTCTCCCATACTTCCCCAAGCATAAATATTTTTATTGAGGGATTGTATGGTTAAATTTTCTTGTAAAGCTAAACTGATAATACTAATCATTTCCTCTGCTTGATTACCGACTATTTGCGCTCCCAGTATTTTACCATCTTGTCGGTAGATTAATTGACAAAATCCCGTGGTTTCCCCCCAGATTTGCTGTGGGACTATATTTTTAATTGGATAGTTGATCATCTTTACCTCCTCACCATAGCTCTCCTGGTCCGCTTTTCCAGTTAAACCCACCCAAGCAATAGCAGGATCGAAAGCAATAAATGAGGGAATTTGCTGGGGATTAAAGTTAAATTTTTCTCCCGTGAGCAGATGCTTGACTAACCCAAAAGCAGCCCGGTGATTTAAAGTAGGATCGGGATAATTATTTCTGAGCAAATTTAGGGCATAAATGCGGGAATTATCGGTTTGTAATTGCTGATTAACCCTAATTAATCCCTCCTCTAGTTTAACTCCCACCCCGGCCAAATTTAATCCCCGTTCATTGACTTGATAATTACCAGCAAAAATGAGATCATCGACTTCGATAACACGATTGCCTAATTGTAACCATTTTTGACCCTCGATCGCTTTCACTTGACTAGGACAATAGTTGGGTAAAATCTTAATTCCTTCCGCTTCTAAAATGGCAGTAACTAAATGGGAGATTTCCCGATCAACATCCGGCAGTAGATAACTATCCTCGATAATTAAGCTAATTTCTTTCCCTAAACGTCGGAGAATTTGTGCCAAACTCACAGCCATGCTGCTGTTGCCAATAATCGCTAAATGTTGTCCTAAATTGTCTAAATTTGGCTCTTGCCAAAGGGTTTGAGCGGTAAAATAATTAACCTCATCTAAGCCGAAAATTTTCGGGACTTGCGGATAAAAACCAGTAGCGATAAGATAGTGTTTAGCCAACAATTGCCGACCGTTAACCACGAATCCCAAATGGGGCAGCCGGACAAATTCCCCCCCACCCGGGATCACATCTATTCCTTCCGTGGCTAATCTCGCTAAAGAATGATGTTTATTAATAGTTTTATCTACTTCCTCTAACCATTGCCGCAACTGTTGCCATTGGGGATAAATGGCCGTTTCTTGCCAATGATTAAGCAGTTTATAAAGATGGATAATTTGGCTGTACCCTTTGCTAAAAATGTCCTCAGATGCCTCTAAATTGCCGCTAGAAGGCTGTTGCACTAAAGCCACCCTTTTTTTGAGGTGAACAGCCAACAAAGCCGCTTCTATCCCCGCAGGAGTGGCACCGATAATTACTAAGTCGTAAACCACAAATATAAAGTAGGAATCAGGAGACAGTATTCAGGAGTCGGTCGTCGGTCGTCAGTCCCGATGCCAAAGTTGGCACCGCCAAGCATGAAAATATTCTGATTGACGAATTTGCGTTATTTCAGCTTCTATTTCCAAATCAGTGCCTCTCCTGATATGTAGCCTATACTCAACGGATTTAGTATTACTTCCGATTTTATCACTCAATCCAAGCCTTTGGGGGGTTCTACCCCCCAAACCCCCCGTTGGGGGCGTGGCGCCGCCCCCAAACCCCCCGCGCATTAGTTTTTCGGTGGGATGCTTACACGCAGCTGCTGACACATCTGTAATAATTTAAGAGTCACTCCCCTTGCATGAGTGCCTCTCCTGATATGTAGCCTATACTCAATGGATTTAGTATGATTGACGAATTTGCGTTATTTCAGCCTCTATTTTCAAGTCAGGAGTCGGAATTCAGGAGACGGTATTCAGGAATCGGAAACTTAACACTTAACACTTAAAACTGATAACTGATAACTGATAACTGATTACCGGCGCCGGTCTTGCAATTTTTTATAGACATCTCGCAGAGGAACTTGATGATAGGCGAGAGCGACGAGAGTATGATAAAAAAGATCGGCCACTTCTGAGGCAATAGCATCGCCATCATTATCTTTGCAGGCCATGACCACTTCTGCCGATTCTTCGCCGATTTTCTTGAGAATTTTGTTATCTCCCCCGGCCAAAAGTTTACAGGTGTAGGATTCCGGATGAGGATCGTCTCTGCGATCGCAAATTACCTTAAACAATTCCGAGAGGGTGTCGGCCGCTGGCGGTGATTTTTGCCAATTTACTTGGTGAAAACAGCTTCTTTCGCCGGTATGACAGGCGATATCACCGATTTGCTCAATAGTCAGCAAGATAGCATCACTATCGCAATCGTAGCGAATTTGACGCACCTTTTGGATATGGCCCGAGGTGGCCCCCTTGTGCCATAATTCTTGACGAGAACGACTCCAATACCACGCTTCTCCAGTGGTGAGAGTTTTTTCGAGAGATTCCCGATTCATCCAGGCCATCATTAACACTGTAGCATCAAGATAGTCTTGAGCGATCGCTGGTACTAAACCCTGGGAATTATAAGCGATTGCGTCGAGGGGAATAGCGGAGAGTAAAGAGGACATCAGTTTTTCGCGGTCAAGAATTATGGTGGGACAAATTACCCAAGGCTTAATTATATAGCCTTGAGGAATTCCCCTAAATGGCCGCACAGAATTACACTGTACAATACTCTAATTTTTCCCACCGTAGGGGCTAATTGCCTTCGCCAGGCATTGCCTTGGCAGGGAGGGCCGACGCCATACGCCCCTACAGAAGCTGATTAAAAACAAAAATCAGGTGTTGGCTTATATTACAATCAATACTTAAGGGAAAAGCTAAAAGCTAGAAATCCCCCCAGGGCATCTAACCTTTAGCTGTTCTTGTTCAACGTCACAGTTATCAATGTGTGCAAGACATTGGTAACTGTTATTTTTGTTTTTTGAAGCGGGAAACCATTCCTAAACCACCCACTGCCAGAAGTCCGAGGATAGTACCCGGTTCGGGAACGCTTTGTTTGTAAGAATTGCTCAAGGTGAATAGAGCTTCACCGGGATTATTAGTAATGGTATCTGTGACGGTCAACTTTTTGATGGGGGCGATATAGTAAAAACCAGAAAGAGGATCCGCTGAACCAGTTGTTGAAGTTAAGACGAGCGGTATCTCAGCAAATGTCTTCTCTATCTTGTTGTTGGTGGCTGTTACATCTGAATCCAGTGCAACCCCGATAATATCCTTGTTGGGGTCAGTGACCTCGATTGTATATGTGAAAGACCCAGAGTTACTATTGGGCGTAGGGGCAGCCAGAGTCACGGCACTTTATATGAAATCATACTCATCACCGCTCAAGAGCAGACTAACTTCATCCAGCGGCTCGGCCCCAAAGCCACTTTCCGAGACGAACGTAACTTTTTTGTCGCCCTCTTGAAGATAATTAGGATATGTGTTGGTGATAGGATCAAACGTCGTCCAATCCAGCCAACTTTTTGTATCGGCACTCGCACTGGTAGGGGTAAGCACCGCGCCGGCGAGAACCCCGATGGCTAGAGAGCCAGAAGCAAAGGTTTTGGTTAATTTGTTGGTTGTCATCATAACTGAATTATCCAGCGTTAATTGTGTGTACTATAGCCATCAAAAGAAGTCAGGCAAGGG
>NZ_JADBTB010000095.1:0-13955 GCF_020246405.1 Microcystis sp. M083S1 | reverse complement strand
TTCAGGTGGTCAATTACCTAATTTTCAGGGAAAAAATCCCTAAATTTTCCCCCCAATCACTCCAATGGTAGGCACTTTTTCAGGGAAAAAAAGTCTAAAAGCCTTATCCAACAAGGTTTTTAGATTTATTCAGCAAACCCCAATTAATAATTATAAAGATAGACAAACTTATTATGGTGCATTAAACTTGTTAGAGCCAGATTTAATTTTAGAAAAATATCCCAAAGGATTAGCAAAATCAGACTGGAAAATTACTTGTGAACTTTTTGCCCCTTATGCGCCAGAAGAAAATCCACTTGAAGCAATTTGGTTTCAATTAAAAAATTTGCTCAGGAGGTTTTATCGTTTCGGCAAAAACTTTAAGATTATTAATCTTTTATTTGAATTTTTGCCAAATATAATCTTTTCAAATTTCCTAACTTGAAAAGATTTTAGGTTTGCTATATATTCACTGGGTAGAGAATGTTATCTAGAAACATTTCCTACATTTCCGAGAATGGCCAAGGGTTGCTGATTTTTTTTAACCACAAAGACACAAAGGACACAAAGAAAGGGAGTAAGGGATTTCCACCACTCTAAGAGTGCCAAGAGAGCCGAATTATCTAAGGACTAATATGAATTTGACTGAGAATATAACGCAAGCGATCATAATCATCTTTAAGTAAAACACTTAACTGTCTGCCCACATTGACTAACCATTGTTGATCGGCTTGACGCAATTGATACATCTGACGGATAGAAGCGGCTGCCAAAGCTTCCACGGGAGTATTTTTGACCTGTAATAAAATTCTTAAAAAGTCTAATTGTTCACTAAAATAAACTACTTCTAACGACTCACATTGATAAACCGCCTGATGAATTTGTGGGGGCCGGGGAGGAATATATTGATAGATATAACCTCGCCCGGCACCATTGCCATTAACTTGTCCTGGCAGGGTTTCAAAACCGACAATAGTTGCCCGAAATTCCGTTTTTAACATAGCGAAAATCTGCGGCTGTTGTTCCCGCAATTCAGCCAAAGACAACCCCAAAGCTCTAGCGCGATGTACCGAATCGATGGGTGCAGTGGTGGCAAAGGTGACAATCCCAAAAATCTTATTACCCGTTTCTTCATCGTAGGCTTTCACCCAACTACCAAAAGCGGGCATAAAAGGAAAGTTTAACTCCTCTGGTTCCAAACATTGCGCCAAAAACTCGGTCGTCGTCGTCTCGATAACTTCGGCGATATGATCGGGATGGCGGTTATCCGTGGCCAATTGCGGTAAGGGTGGACGCATGGTTATTTTTTGCCTTTAGCGGGGGCAATAATTACTTCTTCTAATTCCGAGAGATTAAAGGTAACTAACTTATCCCAGTTGCCCCCCTCAAAAAGAACGGCCACTTTCCCATCGCTTAAACGCTGGGCTAAACCTTCAAATTTATAGTAGGTATCATCGGGATTGGTGACTCGAACGGTACTACCTGGCAAAATCATAGGATTGACGACAAAATTATAATATTAGGGGTCGAGAAGGTCGTCACCGACCTCCCCTCCCATTCAGAACCGTGCGTGAGACTTTCGCCTCACACGGCTCCTAGTTTGACTGTTCCCTTGTTAAGGATACAGCTTGACTTCCTTTGGTTAACCTTGTATTATCTAGTTTGACTTCTGAATTTGTCAAACCAGATAGATTTAGGCTTCCATCGGATGCCGATTTATCATCGTGACAGTGGCGGTGTAGTAATTGAAGGTTTTTATATTCATCCTTTCCGCCTAAGCTGAGAGGGTGAATGTGGTCAACTTCAATTAAATCCGATGGGGTGAAATACTGCCCACATCGGCTACACTTGCCTTGTTGCTTCTTAAGTAGTTTAGCTACTCTTGTCGGTGTGTCGATTGCTTGTCCTCGTCTGGTCGCCCAGTAAGTCCAATTTCCGTCGAATGGTGAAGCGTCGGGGCGTACTAGGGTATGTCTGACAATTGGTGTCCAATTATGTTGCCATAAATGAAGACCATCATTGGTCTTAAATAACCAAGATTCTTGCCTTTCTTTCCCATTGCTGAGTTTAACTGTACCCGGTCTAAAGTGGTTTCTCAGCTTTTCGTGGTTCGCTTTACCGCATCTTGATACTGTCCATGCCCTTAACATTAACCAGATTGTATTGTCTAGTTTATTGAAGGTATCCATAGATACTACTCCTGAGTAGTAGTTAGCCCAGCCTTTAATGATTGGGTTTAGGTGACTAATCAGGGCTGATTGAGGTGCTGTTTTGTGTTTTTTGATTACACCTTTAATCGCTTCTGTGTGGGCTTTAACTGCTTTTTGGTTGGGTTTGATGTGGGTTTTGTGACCAATTAATTGGCTTCCTCTCCCTCCTGTTTTCCCAGATTTGTATTTTCCTACTGGATATTGCCTGATATTGAATCCTAGAAAATCAAAACCGGGTTCTTCAGTTTTCCCATTGTACTCAATGGGGTTGAGTGTATGACACACTCTGGTTTTTTCTGGTTTGAGTTCTAATCCAATTGGTTTTAACCATTCAGAAATGACAGTTTTGCACTGTTCAATGATTTCGAGTGATGGTGAAATCACTACGAAGTCATCGGCGTATCTTATTAGAACAGCTTGAGTTTTACTACCCTTTTTGGGGAATAGTGTTTCGATTAATCTTGCCATTCCATCCAGTGCGATGTTAGCAAGTAGTGGACTTATTACCCCTCCTTGTGGTGTCCCTGTTTCTGTTTCTTCAAATACGCCTTTATCCAATACTCCTGCTTTGAGCCATTGTTTAATGTCTCTTTTCAAGGCACTGGGACAATGAATTTTTGACAGTAAAAAGTTGTGATTAATTCGGTCAAAACACTTGGCAATATCAGCATCTAATACAAAGTAGCTACTTTTATTAATGCTGAGGTATATCCTTGATATTGCGTCATGGGCCGACCTTCCGGGTCGGAAACCATAGCTGGTTCCTTCCATTTTTGACTCCCATTCTGGTTCAAGTGCCGATTTAATCAACGCTTGTCTAGCTCTGTCTTTGATGGTTGGTATTCCTAATGGGCGTTTTTCATCCCTGCCTGGTTTAGGAATCCACACCCTTCTTAACGGTTTTGCTTTAGTTGTTCCCTTGATTTCCTCAGTTAGATTTAGCCTTTGTTCTGGGGATATTGCTATCACTCCATCGACACCTGCTGTTTTCTTTCCTTGATTATCTTGATTATCTTGGGTTACTTTGCGAACTGCTAATAGACGAGCATAGTATGATTTCACCAATAGACGTTGCAACCTTCTAACCTTTGCATCCTGTCCCGATTTAGCCGCTTGGTATATTCTCTTTTGGAGCTTGAAAACATATCTTTGGATTTTCCCCCAGTTGATAGCTTTCCATACATTCGTAGTCTTAGTGGTTTTCGGTTTCCCGAATCCTTTACCTTCTCTCGATTTCGTCATATAGACTCCTACTAGACTCTATCCTTACAATCAAACCGTAACCCGTCAGCATATCCTGACTATTACCGTCAGGCGTTGGCTTTTGGTTACATCTCACACCCTTGAAGGCTTGCGCTTACACTTGTCACTACTGGGTATTTCGACCGATACTCAGAGCCTGAAAGGGCTTATCACGTTCCGTTTATATGGGCATTCCATCTTTAGATTTGTCCTATCCATCGGGGTACTTTTAAAGGTCTGTGTAAGTGAGTTAGCAAATTCCTTACTTTTCCCCTTGTTCTTTTGAACGCAGTGTGTCAGCCTATTTCACTACTAGCTAATTACGATGGTTCAGGTCGGACATTCGGTTCACACCTAATCATGGATGGTTGGCAGTGGTCTCGATTCTGGTGTTAGGTTACACCTCGGAGCCTTCCGTTCCCCGCTTCAGTCCCAGAATTGTGATTTCTGAATCTGGGGGTGGCTATCGCCGTTACTCTCACCTTTGTAGCAATTGTAAATAATTGTTACAGAGTGTTTTGACCTTGAGTCCCCTTGCCTAGTTTGGTATCGAGTGATACTAAACGTCGGGACATATAAACAGTTATAAGGTTGGTCTGGGTTGACCTCTTAGATTCAGTCGGGGGACTGAAGACCTTACTAGGCGGTTATTTCGGGCATTTGGCTCCCTATTTCATGCCTAAACGTTTCGCACTACTGTCTCATAGCTTATCAAAAATTAGTTATCAGGGGGTCGGTCGTCGATAACAAACTAGGCTAAACTCTATAGGAGAAACCCGATGAATAACTTGATTATTTCGGAAAAATATGGCTAAAAAGCTCGATTTTGTTATTCCCGCCATCGGTGGAGTCACAGGAGCTAATTTATCTGCTTGTCTGGGAAATATCGGCTTAGTCGGCGGATTTGGCGGTATAAGCGTCGGTTTAGTGGGAATGACGGGGATTGGCATCCTGACAAGTTCGGCAATTTATGCCAGTCTGCAAGGACTAGAAACAAACGATCACAATGTCGGGTTAGCTTTGGGAATAGGAAGCCTTGGCGGAATCGGTATCTACTCTACCTTTGGGGGTGTGGGAGTCGCGGTTAAAGGTACAGCTTTCGGTGTTGGTGCTGGTTCCATGGCGATCGCTGGTGGGATAGTCGGGTTAGGAGTCTACGGACTGATGAAAATGTTATCTCCCACCTACTCCGACAATAATTTTTATGGCAATCTAGAATTTTTTGATCGCATTACTAGAGAGTACGAAGAAGCTTTATTTTGGCAAGAAGTTACGGGGAAATATAAAAATCTAGAGGCAGAACTACAGGGACTTTTAGAAGAAGTATCTGTTCAGGAAAATCAACAGTTAGATTCTACAGAAATTACTATGCCAGAGCGTTTATCTTGGCAGTGTTTCCAAACCCTTAAAGGTCATCAGGCAAATATTGGGGCGATCGATGTTAGTCCTGATGGTAAAATTATCGCTAGTGCGGGAGAAGATCAAACCATAAAACTTTGGCAGCGAGAAACGGGTAAATTAATTTATTCCTTTGTGGGAGTTAATGAACCGCTCCAAACTCTGGCGATAAGTCCTAACGGTAAATCGATTATTGCTGGTGGATTAGATGGCAGAATTAGTCAGTGGCAATTAGAAACTAAGCAGTATAAAAGTAGTTTTTTCGCTCGTGTAAATGCTCCCGATAGCCACGATGGTGTAATTTTACAATTAGCTTTTGCTGCCAATGAAAGATTTATTGTTAGTGCTAGTAATGACAAAACTCTGCGAATCTGGGGTTATCATACAGGAGAATTAAAGCGAACTTTAATCGGTCATGAGGAGGCAGTTAATACCTGTGCTATTAGTCCCGATAGCCAAATTATTGCTAGTGGTAGTGATGATAAAACTATTAAATTATGGCGATTTGATCATAGTTATGCTTATCAAACTGTTATCGGTGACAGGGCAGCCGTTAACAGTTTAGCTTTTAGTAATGATGGTCAATATCTAATTAGTGGCGGTAGTGATAAAACGATTAAAATCTGGGATATAAAGACAGGAGAAATTATTAAAAGTTGGCAGGCACACGAGCAGGCAATTATTAGTATTGCTATTAATCCTCATCGCCATCTAATTGCTAGTGCTTCCCGAACAGAAATTAAAATTTGGCAAGGACAAACAGGAGAATTAATTAAAATTTTACGGGGAACTGCTCCCTTAAAATTTAGTCCTGACGGTCAATTTTTAATTACAGGTAGTTATGGAGGTAAGGTAAAAATATGGTCAGAAATGTTAGGAGAATTAGAAATATTGCCCTCCGATTCCGAGGATTGGTGGGAGGTTTTAGAAATTTCTAAGAATGCCAGTTTTTCAGAAGTTAAACAAAGATATTATCAGCTTGCTCGTCAGTATCACCCCGATCACAATTCCTCCGCCATGGCGATTAAAATTATGCAAAAAATTAATCGAGCTTACGAGCGGTTTTTATTTTCTATCTCGCAACAGTAAAATTGTGAGCCTAGGGTCAAGTATTTAACTATCTTTCGATTCTCCCTTAATCCCCCCTTGATCCCCCCTTAATCCCCCCTTGATAAGGGGGGTGTCGATCCCCCCTTAATTTCCCCTTGATCCCCCCTTGATCCCCCCTTGATAAGGGGGGTGTCGATCCCCCCTTAATTTCCCCTTAATAAGGGGGGTGTCGATCCCCCCTGCCCCCCTTGATAAGGGGGGTGTCGATTCCCCCTTAATTTCCCCTTGATAAGGGGGGTGTCGATCCCCCCTTGATCCCCCCTTGATAAGGGGGGTATCTGATAATTTTTAACGACTACCTACTTATCTCACCATTAAGATAAATGCTATAATTATTCGATTCAAGAGGCAAAAGTAAAACCAGAAATATAGAGAGCTTAGTAACAAGCTCTCTATAAAGTTTAGGTATTCTACCACTTATCTTCCAGACTAGGATCTGTTAGCAGTATTCAAGCTACCCACTTGAATATTCAGATTAATTTTTTGTCCTTCCCGGCTAATTTCTACGGGTAAATTATCGCCGATTTGAGTATTAGCCACAATTTCCTGAACCGCATCGGGATCGGTGACATTCTTACCACCTACAGACTTTAACACATCACCCGATCGCAATCCTGCTGCTGCGGCAGGAGAATCTCTCATCACCCGCACTAACAAGACACCAGAATCATCGGGGATAGTCCAATTATCAGCCATAGGACTATCGGCTAATTGTTCTTTTACCTCTGGGGTTAACTGCACCATTTGAACACCGAGATAGGGATGTTCCACCTTACCCGTGGCGATTAATTGTTCAGCGATTCTTTGGGCAGTTTTAATCGGAATAGCAAAACCTAAACCCTGGGCATTTTGAATGATAGCAGTGTTAACTCCGATAACTTCTCCCCGAGCATTTAACAAAGGTCCGCCGGAATTTCCGGGGTTAATTGCCGCATCGGTTTGCAGGAAATCCACCCGTTTATCACTAGCACCAATTTGGGAGCCATTGCGTTCCTTGGCGCTAATAATCCCCGTGGTGACAGTGTTATCTAATCCCAAAGGATTACCGATAGCAATTGCCCATTCTCCCACCTGTAAACTATCAGAATTACCTAATTTAACCGTGGGTAAATTGCTCGTTTCCACCTGTACCACTGCCACATCAGTTAAAGGATCACTACCTAAAACTTTACCATCAATAGTGCGACCATCTTTGAGGGTGACAGTCACCTTATCTGCTCCCTCGACAACGTGAGCATTGGTGATAATTTTACCGTCATTACTGATAATAAACCCCGAACCTGTACCCCTTTGAACTTGTCTTTCTCCTCGCTCGGGTATTTGGGAACCGAAGAAGCGACGGAAAACAGGATCGTTAGCAAATTCCGAAAAATCACCGCCTCCATTGACTTCCCTAGAAGCATTAATTCTTACCACCGCCGGCCCCACTTCTTGCACCACAGAAGCGACAAAATTGGTGGGAATAACCAGAGACGAGGGAGCGGCTGCGGCTGCTGTGGAGGGGCGAGGATTATTGGTAGCGGTGGCAATATTTTGGGCTAATTCTAGAGGATTTTGACTGTAGGCGTAGGTGGCACCGATACCTAACCCGGCACCCAAAACCAGTAAGGAGGAATAGGCAAAAAGTTTTTTCATTGCAGAAGATTTGGAGCGTTTGGGATTGCCTTCGTTGAGCGGGGAAATATTATCGTTAAAAATATTGCGAGTCATAGTTTTTATTGTTTAACCATTTTGAGAAGGGAATAAAAGTCAGTCCTAATAATCGTGGGTGTGAGAGGAGTGTTTTGGAAAACGGCTTGGGACTGACTATCTCTAATTTAGGTGGGGGATATGAACTTACTGTGACGCAGACATGAACTTTTGATTGCAAGGTCATTGTCCTATCAGTATTCAGTATTCAGGAGTCAGGAGTCAGTATTCAGGAGTCAGGAGTCAGCTTTTATTTCTTCTCCCCCTCTCCCTGCTCCCCAATTCATAATTCATAATTCATAATTCCCCTTCTCCCCAACACCGAACCCCCCACTGATACTAAATCCGTTGAGTATAGGCTACTTATGAGGACAGGCAAAAGGCAAAAGGCAAGAGGGGAAATAAATAATCAGTTTTTAATAACCAGATTTAATATGATTACTGATCACTAAAAGGATCTCCCTATACTTTTTCAACAGGATGGGGAAAGACTGCGCCGGTTTCAGCAGGGTTTAACCACTGGTAATATTAATCTTTCAGCAACTCTAAGCGATAACGATACAAAGCCACAGGACGATTCGGCGCTTGGAAAAAATCCGGCGATTGGGGAGAAAGATAAATGGCTGTCACCTGATCGCCTAGAATTTTATTAGGAGATAATAACTGATAGGCGGTGGTGGTTTCCACCTCATTAAGATACGTGTTGGTTTCTCCCCGGAAAATTTGTTGACTGATTTCTGTGGCAATAAATTGATTTTGGCTAGGAGTTTCGCTATTTCTGGCAATTACCGTGGAAATTAGTTGATGAGCGCCGCGTAAAAAGGTAATCTGACGATTGGGATTATTAGGGTCAGTTTTTACCGATAATACCGATTGATTACCTAAGTAGGCGCGACTAATTGCTAAACCATTAAAGGATCGATCGGCCACAATTGATGGTTTACTGATAATGGTGGATAAAAAGGCAGCATTTATCGGTCTGGACATAGCTTTCTCGATGAATCTCACCGGAAACTCGATCGATTTTTCTAGGTAACGACGATTACTTTCAAAACCAGGTGTGATAATCTGGGGAGCAAGAGGAGCGGTTAAATCGATTAGGGTACTGGTGACAGTCCAATTGCCCACCATCCAATCGGGATAAACTAAATCTCCACTGGCAAAACTAACCACTGGTTTAGTCATCCAGCGAGGATAATTAGTTAAGCGATCGCTTAAATTTCCCGCTATAGACAATTCTAAATGGTTACTACAGCCTAGAATCAATACTAACAAGAACAAAATTATCCTTTGCATGGGTAAAAATATTTTTTAAGTAATATTCTTTAATTATGAACGATTTTATCAACTCCCAAGCCTTTAATCTCGATTCGGCAGTAATTCCCATCGCACCCACTGGTTTTAAATCCGGTTTTATTGGCATTATTGGTCGTCCTAATGTGGGCAAATCCACCCTGATGAATCAATTAGTGGGACAAAAAATCGCCATTACTTCCCCCATCGCTCAAACTACCCGCAACCGTTTGCGCGGCATTGTCACCGACGAGCGCTCTCAGATGATTTTTGTCGATACCCCAGGCATTCACAAACCCCATCACGAATTAGGCAAAGTTTTAGTTAAAAATGCCGAAAACGCCATAAATTCTGTAGATTTAGTTTTATTTGTTGTCGATAGTAGTAATTTTTTGGGCAATGGCGATCGCTATATTGCCGATTTACTGACTAAAAACCAAACTCCCACGATTTTAGGGCTAAATAAAGCCGATCAGCAACCGGAAGCCCCGGAGCCTATCGACGATAGTTATCGCACCTTAGCGGCGGAAAATAACTGGCCTCTGCTCAAGTTTTCGGCACTGGAGGGGACGGGAATCGAAGAATTACAAAATCTGTTAATTGATTTCCTCGAAGTCGGTCCCTATTACTATCCCCCCGATTTAGTCACCGATCAACCGGAAAGGTTTATTATGGGCGAATTAATCCGCGAACAGATTTTACTGCAAACTCGTCAGGAAGTTCCCCATTCTGTGGCGGTGGTGATTGAACGCGTCGAGGAAACTCCCGCTTTAACCAAGGTTTTTGCCGCCATTAACGTGGAACGAGCTTCCCAAAAAGGGATCGTCATCGGTAAAAATGGCAGTATGTTAAAAGCGATCGGCTCTTCCGCGCGATCGGCTATTCAAAAGTTAATCGCTGGGGAGGTATATTTAAAATTATTTGTGAAGGTAGAACCGAAATGGCGACAATCTCGCTCACTTTTAGCAGAATTTGGCTATCGCACCGAGGAGTGAAGGGAGCGGGGAATTATGAATTATGAATTATCAATTATGAATTGGTGAGCGGGAAGAGGGAATTATGAATTATGAAGTGGGGAGAAAAAATAAAAATAATCTCCTGACTTCTGAAGACCGACTTCTGAAGACTGACGGCTGATAATTTTCACTTTTGTAGTAGAATGGAGAACCACTAATAACTGATTTCTGGAATAATGGCCGATATTACAAACCTAATCAAACAGGTACACCAAGAGGCAAAAAAAGAGGATTTTCCCATCGATACCCTGATTTACCAAGAGGCAAAAAAAGACCCCCTTGAACCAGTTTTGTATGCTGGTAATCTTGCTAGTCAGTTATGCTTTTTTGGCCGGGATTTAGGACGAGATGAAGTGTATGCGGGACAACCTTTGATCGGGGCTGCCGGTAGAATGGTAAGAGAGGGATTTTTTCAAGCTTGGCAGGGGAGAAAATCCCATGATCGTCAAGAGTTATTATCGGTGTGCGATCGAATTTTCCTAACTAATACAGTTCCCTACAAACCGCCTGGTAATAAAGCTTATTCTGGGGAAGTGAAAGATCGTTTTCGTCCATTTATAGAAAAACTGCTCGTTTTTTATTGGCAAGGTGATCATATCATTCCCCTTGGCACGGAAGCTTTTAAATGGTTTGAACCCTACGGTAAACCCAGAGAAGTAGATAAATTCTATCTTGATAAAGAACGCTTTACTAAAAAACTGCTAGTTACCCTTACCGCTACCGATGAACAGGGATTAAAACAGCAAAAGGAAGTGACTTTATTGCCTCTCCCCCATCCCTCTCCTCTCAATCAAAGATACTATGCTCTTTTTCCTGATTTATTACAAAAAAGATTAACTGAATTTGCCTTTTAACCGATGAGAATTTACGGCAATCGTCCCATAAAAACCCTAGCAGGACAATTAACCCGTCCGACGACAGCAAGGGTGCGAGAAGCTTTATTTAATATCTGGCAACAGAAATTATCCGGCTGTCGTTGGTTGGATCTTTGTGCGGGTAATGGTTCCATGGGTGCGGAAGCTTTATGTCGAGGTGCGAGTCTAGTAATCGGAATTGAACAATCAGGACGCGCTGGCGAAATTATCAAGGAAAATTGGCGCAATTTAGCAACTTCTCCCCAGCAATTTCAAGTAATTCGGGGGGATGTACTGACAAAGTTAGCCACTTTAGCGGGGAAAAGTTTTGATTTAATTTATTTTGACCCTCCCTACGAAAGCGGGTTATATTTACCGGTACTAACTGCCATCTCTCAATCTAATTTATTAGATTCTCTGGGGGAAATTGCCGTGGAACATAATCCCAAATCTTGGCAAGCAATTAATCTAGAAGGTTTAACCATTTGTCGTCAAAAACGCTACGGCAATACTACCTTAACTTTTTATCAAAAAACAGATGTCTCCTGACCACTGACTCTTAAGGTTTGATCCCCCCTGCCCTCGTAGGGTTGATTCATGAATCAACCCTACCTTGAATCAACCCTACCTTGAATCAACCCTACCTTGAATCAACCCTACCTTGAATCAACCCTACCTTGAATCAACCCTACCTTCCTAGGGAGAAGGGAGAATAAATAAAAATAGTCTCCTGCTGGAAATGGTCAACTTTATTTGGCAGTCCAGAAAAAATTATTATTTCTCAACAAAATCACATAATTTGTCACTTTTCTTGACAATCATCCTGAGTAAAGCGAGAAACTTTCTGGCAACCGCAGTTAATCGCCCCCCTTTTTAGGCTATTTAAAGAAAAATTAGGGTTTATTTCGATAAAATTAGCAGTAAATAGGCTGTAACCTCCTAAAAAACTTAAATCCCTTCTCCTAGTCCTTTTTTTGACCTAAAACTACCCCGAAGTTTCCTGACACGGCAGCCGAACTCTCTCCCCTTAACCCTTGCTGCTCCCCAGAATATCACCTAGTTTTTGTATAAATTTATACCCGACAAAAATAGTCGGGTATATTTGACACCAAGATTTTGCCGGTGATAGGATGTGTGTAGATTCAGTTGACGGCAAGACAGGAAAATCATGACCCTAGCGACAAACATCAAAACCTCAAAATTCATCCCCACCTTTACCCGCTTGGTTTCTAAGGAAGGAGGGACTTCTTACCCCCTGAAAGCGCTGAATATCTGCGAAGAAACCTTTGCCCCCCTAGAAGTGGACTACGATTACGACCTCATCCGTCGCACCGTTACCAGAGAAAGCATTCAAGCAGGTCCAAATTCCATCTGGCGCTATCGTTCCTTTTTGCCAGTGGAAAGTGAAAATCCCATCGATGTGGGTACGGGTATGACTCCCCTAGTTAAATCCCACCGTTTAGCTCGGCGCTTGGGTCTAAAAAATCTCTACATTAAAAATGATGCCGTCAATATGCCCACTCTCAGCTTCAAAGATAGAGTGGTATCCGTCGCCCTTACCCGGGCCAAAGAATTAGGTTTTACTACCGTTTCCTGTGCTAGTACGGGAAATCTGGCCAATTCCACCGCCGCTATTGCCGCTCACGCCGGTTTAGACTGTTGTGTTTTCATTCCCTCCGACTTAGAAGCGGGTAAAATTCTCGGCACCCTAATCTATAATCCCACGGTCATGGCAGTTAAAGGCAACTACGATCAAGTTAACCGTCTCTGTTCAGAAGTGGGCAATACCTACGGTTGGGGTTTTGTCAACATCAATCTGCGTCCCTACTATTCCGAAGGTTCCAAAACTTTAGGCTTTGAAGTGGCTGAACAATTAGGCTGGAAACTCCCCGACCATATTGTCGCACCTTTAGCCAGTGGTTCCCTCTTTACCAAGATTTATAAAGGCTTCCAAGAATTCGTCAAAGTCGGTTTGGTGGCAGATAAAGCAGTGCGTTTTAGTGGCGCTCAAGCGGAGGGTTGTTCCCCCATTGCCCAAGCTTTCAAGGAAGGACGGGATTTTGTCGCCCCAGTTAAACCCAATACTATCGCCAAATCGATCGCTATTGGTAATCCCGCCGATGGTGTTTATGCCCTTGATATTGCGCGTAAAACTGGCGGTAATATTGAATCCGTCACCGATGCCGAAATTATCGAAGGTATTAAACTTTTGGCAGAAACGGAAGGCATTTTCACAGAAACCGCAGGCGGTACGACTATCGCTGTCTTGAAAAAATTAGTAGAAGCGGGTAAAATCGACCCCGAAGAAACCACGGTCGTTTATATCACCGGTAATGGTCTAAAAACCCAAGAAGCGGTACAGGGTTATATCGGTGAACCCCTGTTAATCGAACCGAAATTAGAAAGCTTTGAACGGGCCCTGGAACGTTCCCGCACCCTCGAACGCCTCGAATGGCAACAGGTTCTCGTCTAGAATTGATGTTCGGGGATGATGGGGCAATTATCCTCTTGCCTCATCTCCACAAGCAATTTAAATTCGCGCGCAGCTTACCGTCCTTTCCACTTTTTCCTTGATATCTATGGCTGTAAAAGTTCTGATTCCTACTCCCCTGCAAAAATTTACAGAAAATAAGGCTACCATCGAGTGTAGTGCTAGTAGTGTCGGTGATTTAATCGAATCCTTAGAAGCAAGTTTCCCCGGTATTAAGGCCCGCTTATGCGATGAAGAGGGCGCACCCCGGCGCTTTTTAAATTTCTACGTCAACAGTGAAGATATTCGCTTCCTCGATGGGACAAAAACCCCCTTAAAAGATGGCGATGAAGTCAGTATCGTTCCTGCGGTGGCTGGAGGTTAACCTCCCCATAAGTTTGTTTTCCGTCAATTGTAATTAAACCCCTAGAAAGTGATGTTTTCTGGGGGCTTTTCTTCAGGTAAGTTTTAGTTAGGTTTGCCAGAAAAACCTAATCTTTGTGTCCTTTGTGCCTTTGTGGTTGTTCATATTATTATAAGCTGAGACACATTTGGTCAATTGCCATAGAAGTTCTCATCTAAGATTTGCTCTGGCAAGAAAGGACAAATTTGAGGATAATCATTTTCTGGGGGAATCCGAACACCAAATTGAGCAAGTTTCCCTTCCTTAATTGCCACTTGACGAGCATCTGGA
>NZ_JADBTB010000094.1:0-2740 GCF_020246405.1 Microcystis sp. M083S1 | reverse complement strand
TGCCAAAATGGGCAAAATGGCGGCGGATTTGAATAATAATATCCAGTATGTGGAGATGGCTAATACTGCTCACTTTCCCATGTTAGAAGATGCCCCTACTTATCTACAAAAATTGCAAGATTTTTTAGAAATTAATTAGGGCTGGCTGAATAAAGCTAAAAACCTTGTTGGGTAAGACTTTTAGACTTTTTGTCAATCAAAAAGTACCATATCTGGGAGTGATCGGGGGGAAAATTCAGGGACTTTTTCCCTAAAAATTAGGTAATTGACCAGATGAAAATCTGTAAAAACCTACACCCCACACCCCACACCCCACACCCTGTCCCCACCAACAAACTTTTTGCCGCAAACCCTAATTAGAATGCCAAAAGGTCAGGAAAAACGCCCCCAGGCCACACCAATCAGGATAGTAACCCCGAAAAAGAGACGATACCAGACAAAAACCCAGGTACTCTGTTTTTTGAGATAATCTAATAACCAGGCGATCGAAAGATAGGAAAATATCGCCGAGGAAATTACCCCAATAGCCAGGGGAATTAATTCACTGGTGTTAATCTGGTCGAGAACTCCTTTAAATTCCACTAAACCGGCTAAAGTTATCGCCGGAATGCCTAACAGAAAGGAAAATCGCGCCGCTACGGCCCTTTCTAAACCCATGAATAACCCGGCAGTTAAGGTGGACCCAGAACGAGATACCCCCGGTATTAGGGCTAAAGCTTGGGCTAATCCCATTAAAACCCCGTCTTTTTGTCGCAAAGTCTCAAAACTGCGTTTATGTTTCCCGATTTTTTCGGCCGTACCTAAGAGTAAAGCCATGACTATGGAGGCACAGGCGATCGCTGTCATGCTTCTCAGGGGGGAGTTATCTAAATCGGGAATGAAAAGTTTCATTAACAAACCGAAGAAAACGATCGGAATTGTGCCTAGGATAATCCCCACGGCTAAACGAAAATCCTGGGAACGATAATCGGAACTAGCCACCGCTTTCACCATTCCCGTGGATATTTGCCTTAAATCCTGCCAAAAATAGGACAATACCGCCGCAATACTGCCCAATTGAATCACTGCTGTATAGGTGACACCAGGATCTCCCCAACCCAAAAAGACGGGAATCGCTTTTAAATGAGCGGTACTGCTAATCGGCAAAAATTCCGTCACTCCCTGCACAAATCCCAAAAAAATCGCCTGTAACCAGTTAATTTTTGCCAGAGGTATGGTGCTAGTGGTTGATTGGGCAATGACGGCGGGTGTAATCGCCAAAATCACCGTTATTATCGCTAGTCCTAGCCATTTATAGCTTTTTTTCAGGAAGGAAAACATCATTTTTCAGTAAAAAAAGGGGTTGGGTGTGGGGAGAAGTGGGAATTATGAATTATGAATTATGAATTGGGAGGTGGGGAAGTGGGGAGACAGGAGACAGTATACAGGAGACAGAAGTAACTGATAACAACGGACGAATCTAAAACCTTATTTGTTCAGCTAAAAGCTTTGATGTACTTAGTTTCTAATCTTCTTTTTAGGTGGGAGAATTGCCAGATTCCTTCTTGGAGACTCTTGCCTGTTGCCTGTTGCCTCCTGTCTCCTATCTCCTGATTTAAGTATAAATACTTGTTGACAACTCGTAGTCGTTATGATTACACTTAATTTATACAAACTCGAAATGAGTACGACTTAGCGATTAGGAGTTGACGATTATGCTACCAAACCGAGAAGGGCAGAGAGTTCCCGATGTCACCTTTCCCGTGCGTCAAAATAATCAATGGGTGAACATCACCAGCGAGGAATTATTCAAAGGAAAAACCGTTGTTCTTTTTGCCTTACCCGGGGCATTCACTCCCACCTGTTCCACCTCTCATTTACCCGGATATAACGAATTAGCCCCAGTTTTTCGGGAAAATGGCGTAGATAGTATTGTTTGCTTGTCGGTGAATGATACCTTTGTCATGAACGAGTGGGCAAAAGATCAAGAATGTGATAATGTCGTCTTGATTCCCGACGGTAACGGCGAATTTAGCGCAGGAATGGGGATGTTAGTCGATAAAGCTGACTTAGGTTTCGGTCAACGTTCTTGGCGCTATTCGATGCTAGTCAAAGATGGTGTTATCGAGAAAATGTTCATCGAACCGGAAGAACCGGGAGATCCTTTCAAAGTCTCCGATGCAGAAACGATGTTAAACTACATCAACCCAGAAGCCAAAAAGCCGCCTTTAGTCTCTCTTTTCTCGAAAGTGGGCTGTCCCTACTGCCTCCGGGCTAAGAAAATGTTAGAAGAAAAAGGGCTACAATACGAAGAAATTATCCTCGGACGCGATGCCACCAGTCGTTCTCTGCGGGCCATGAGTGGCAATACCACCACCCCGCAAGTCTTCATTAACGGGCAATTAATTGGCGGTTCGGAAGAGTTAGCAGCTCATTTAGGAGCATAATTAATCAGTTAGACCTCAAGTTATCTTTCCATTGCAACTGGAGAGATATCTGTGAGAGGTTTTGCCCGGGCAAGTTAGAGCTTTTTTGTTGGGTGTGATTGTAGTCTGATGTATTTCGTTAATCATTTATAGCGTTTCTCAGTCTTATAAAGTACACCATCTGTTGCCTGTTCCCTAACTAGGGCTTGCTGAATAAATCTAAAAACCTTGTTGGATAAGGCTTTTAGACTTTTTTGACCTCAAAAAGTGCCGACCATTGGAGGGATCGGGGGTAAAATTCAGGTACTTTTTCCCTGAAAATTAGGTAACTGACT
>NZ_JADBTB010000093.1:0-7680 GCF_020246405.1 Microcystis sp. M083S1 | reverse complement strand
TTTCAACAATAGCCGCTCTCTGCACTTCTTCTTAGGTGCATGGCCGGTAATCGGTATCTGGTTTACGGCGATGGGTGTTAGCACCATGGCGTTCAACCTCAACGGTTTCAACTTCAACCAGTCGATTCTCGATTCTCAAGGACGTGTAATCGGTACTTGGGCTGATGTGTTAAACCGCGCTGGTATCGGTATGGAAGTAATGCACGAGCGCAACGCTCACAACTTCCCCCTAGACTTAGCTAGTGGTGAACAGGCTCCTGTAGCTCTGACTGCTCCTGCTATCAATGGTTAATTCCTAGTCTGAACGAAAAGGCACTCCCGCGAGGGGGTGCTTTTTTGTTGTTTGATTATACTCATATTTTCCTTTTTTAAGGAAAATATGGAGTGATTTGACTCGATAAAATTGCTGTGTCAGTTCAGCTGCATCTTTAACCCAAAGGACAAGAGCGACTATAGAAGGTTAATAGATGAAGTTTTTGTTATCATTAAGTAGCTGGTTATAATTAAATTAAAAATAGATTTTAGGTTCGATCCCCCCTGCCCCCCTTGATAAGGTAGGGTTGATTCATGAATCAACCCTACCCTTGATAACGGGGGTGTCTGATAATTTTTAACGCCTACCTACTTAAAACTGAGAGATTTTCATTAAGAGTTATAGTAAATCCCGTTATAATAGGGTGAGTAAAGACGAGGAATTGACGCTCACCGAAGCACTCATGGGAGGGATTCTTGGTTCAACGAGTCCACTTAAACTAGATACCTTGCGTTATCCAACCCAGAGGTGGTTCTCACTCTTGCGAGTTACTTTTCGTGCGCCCCACGTTAGTTGTATTTCTACAAAGTTTGCTTGAATTGAAACGTTAGCTTCAAATACTGCTTTGTCTAGTTCCTGCAAAGACTTTACATCACGAGCCGGCGAGAAACTAGAACTATTGAGTAGAACCCTGTATCTTTAATTGTCAGGGTGCAGATAGCGTAGTGATTAGACTACATGGATTTTTAAAGCGGTTGATTACCCTATCCGCTCTACTTATACAGTAGCTAATTTTCATGAGTAGGCTTCGGCCGTGAGATCAGCGTTCGACCGAGCTCACGCCGAGGTCCGAACGGTCAAGACCCTTAAAAGAAGAAGTTATTCGAGATATGGAAACTACTCCCAACAAATTTATACCCAAGTAGTTTGTTCCTTGTCGCCAACGGCTATCTTATCTACTCGCGCCTAGAAATTAGTTGAATTGACCCAACACTTTCAGCGACAAAATATCTGATTAATTGTGTATCAGTGCGTTTGACACTCCCGTGGCTAAAAGCGAGGGATTCTTGGTTCATAGAGTTTCCTTAACCTGACAGGACGTATCCAACCAAACTAGAGGGAATCTCTCCCCAAGCGTATTAGTTTCCGTGTGTCCCACGGTACTTAGTCTCTTTTTGAGAATGTTGATAGCGGCGTTAATATCTCTATCTTCTACATAGCCACAGTCAGGACAAATATGGGTTCTTGTAGATAGAGATTTAGGTACTTTTTGACCACAATTAGAACAGTTTTGACTCGTGTTATGGGGGGCTACTGCTACTGTAGCCTTACCATATTTAAAACCAAAATATTCTAACCATTGCCGAAAAGTTGACCAAGCCACATCATTGATAGATTTAGCTAGTTTAGAGTTTTTTACCATGCCTTGAATATTTAAGTTTTCGTAAGCGATGAAATCGTTAGATTTAATGACGCGCAATGCCTCTTTTTCGACAAAGCCTTTACGTTGCCTACTTACTCTTAAATGCTTTCTAGCATATCTCTTTCTGTCCCTTTGGTAGTTGTTTGATTGGGGTTGACCTTTTCTAAACTTTTTGGATTTTTTCCGATTCAAACGGCTTAATCTTTTTTCTGCCTTGCGATAGTATTGTGGTATCTCTACCGTTTCCCCATCACTGTTAGCGTAGAAAACTTTTAAACCTACATCCAATCCTACACATTTCTTTGTTGGTTCTAGGGGTTTAGCGTATTCCCGAATATCAACACTAAGACAGAATTGGACATAGTAACCGTCTGCTCGTTTAACAATCCTAACTCATTTAATTTGGTCTAGAGGGTAAAAGTTTAGATCTCTGGTTCATTTCAGTTTAACCGTCCCAATGTTTTTCTTATCTGTGAAAGTAATTTTTTTTCTATCCTCCGATAGTTGACCTCCACAGTTTTTATATTCCACAGAACGATTATTTTTCTGAAACTTAGGATAACCCTTTTTACCTTTAACCTTTTTCTTACAATTGTCATAGAAACGAGCAATAGACGACCGGGCCCGTTCTGCGGCTCGACTGAGCATCGCCGAACGTCCGATGCTTGTCTAGCAGTAGAATTTAGAGTATCGACAAACTTAAACTGTGTTGACATTGAGCTTTTACGTTGACATTGAGCCTTTACATTGAGCCTGTCGAAATGTGTCGAAATGTGTCGAAATGTGGACACTGAGCTTTTACATTGAGCCTTTACATTGAGCCGGTCGAAATGTGTCGAAATGTGTCGAAATGTGGACACTGAGCCTGTCGAAGTGCTGTTTTATATTGGTCGGGGTTTCATCCCGTCTCTAAAAGCGAGGGTCTTCAGACATTTGAGATAAATGTTGCCGATTTACCTTCCCGGAAGCTAGGAATCTGTGCTAAGTTGTTGCAAGGATTATCTTCTGAGGCAGCCCTCAGAAGATAGACCATCAATCGAGATCAACTTTATCCTTTTTAACCTTGAGAGTTTGAAAAATGACCAAAAATCAGCAACTTTTGGCGAAAATGGGGGGGGGGAGCCTTGCTCTCCTTCTTTCCTTGAGCTTAGGACAACAAGCTTCTGCCACCACCCTCGTTAGCAACCTACCTCCCATAACAGTATCTGTTATGGGATACCCAGTAAAATTTGATGAATGGTTACGTTCAAGTTTTACGACTGGCAGTGGCAGTTATGGTTATACTATTAACTCGGTCACTCTTCGGTTAGCAGAAATGACTGCAAATCCCAATTTATTTGTCAGGCTCTATAACGACAGCAGTGGAGGACTCGGTAGTCAGATAACCAGTTTTACTAACCCTAGTTTCACTCCTAACATTACCAACGATTACATCTTTACCCTTACTAATCCGCAAACATTAGCCTCTAATACTGACTACTGGTTAGTTGCGGGGATTTCAGACGGCATTGGGGAATATCTATGGGCATTTACTCAATCACCCGACCAAACAGGGCTTCCTGACTGGTCGATTGGTGATAATCCCTTTAATAGTACTGATCAAGGAGGTACTTGGAATAATAGTTTTGCTACTCCATTTAGCGCTTTTCAATTCAGCGTTAACGGGACAGAAAACACTTCTCCCCCTCCCCCTACTAACATTCCTGAACCGGGTTCCGTTGTTGCCTTGTTAGGATTAGGAGGATTGGGGTTAGCCTCTAGGCTGAAAAAACTCTCTACTCGTGCTTAGAAATTAGCTGAATGGAAACATCTTTCCGTCATCAGTCTTCGATGTCTTGGTAAACGAGGGAATATCCTAGCGACTCCCTGACTTTCATTGATAAATCTTCTTGACCTTATCGTGATATAGAGATTTATCAAAGCACGATTAACTTCTGTAAATAAAAACAAATTACCGCTAATTTTTCGATCAAAAAAAAGTATTTCTCAGGCAATTTTTCCCGTATCGAAGTATTAGCGGTGTGTTTTTTTATTATTGAACCAACGAGAAAAGTTTTACTTTAACGAAAGCACTTTCGGATCTTCTCGACTTTGTGTGACAAGTGTGCCATAAGCTTCGGGAAATCTAGCCGCCGCGAGTGCCACCTAATCTCCTTCTCGGTAGAATTCTGGGAAAAGAACGGTGGGGGGGGAATTACGGTTAAAAACTTTTTCTATGTACATGACTGCCATTTTAGCAAATAGGCTTTATCCCTTTCTATTAAGAAATATTACAATAAACATGGGGACATTAAGAAAAGTTAATGGGTGTATACATTGACGGATAAGGGTTTTCAGCTATTATAGTATATATGTATGAGGAAATTTTTCTTCTGGCGGGATGTTACTAGACTAACCGCCCAAGGGAAAAAATAGGAATTCTCTTCGGGCATTTTTGGCTTTTACGGTAAACTCAGAGGGGGAATATATCCCCTATCTGGCTTTAATCTGAACTGAGGTTAACCACAGCTAATTCTAATGTTGTCCCTTCCTTTTCTAGCTCCTTTTTGCTAAAACTTAACCCTTCATCCAAACAATCAATTACCACCGTATCCCCTTCCATAAAAGCTTGTTCGAGAATTTTTGTGGCTAAAGGATTCTCTAACTCCCGTTGGATAGCGCGTTTTAAAGGTCGCGCACCGTAGGTGGGGTCGTAACCAACAGTAACAATATGATTTTCTGCGGCCGTAGTTAATTCTAGATTAATTTTTTGTTCTGCTAATAATCTTTCCAGACGCTGTAATTGCAGACGAACAATGTAACGCAATTCTTCTTTTTTCAGGGTATGGAAAATAATTAAATCGTCGATACGATTCAAAAATTCGGGACGAAAATGACTCCGCAAAGCTGTTAAAACCCGTTTCCGCATCTCCTCATAATCGGCATCTTCGGAAACATTTAAAATATGGTCACTGCCAATATTACTGGTCATGACGATAATCGTATTCCGAAAATCCACCACTCGCCCCTGAGAGTCGGTAATGCGCCCATCGTCAAGCACTTGTAATAAAATGTTAAAAACATCCCGATGGGCCTTCTCCACTTCATCCAATAAAACCACAGAATAGGGACGACGACGCACCGCTTCCGATAGTTGTCCCCCTTCCTCGTAACCCACATAACCCGGAGGAGCGCCGATTAACCGCGAAACCGCGTGTTTTTCCATGTATTCCGACATATCGATGCGAACCATGGCTTCTTCTGAGTCGAACAGTAACCCCGCCAAGGCCCGCGCTAACTCGGTTTTACCCACTCCTGTGGGTCCCATAAATAGGAATGAACCAATCGGACGGGAGGGATCTTTCATTCCCGCGCGTGCGCGTCGAATCGCCGCTGCTACTGCCGTGACCGCTTCATTTTGTCCGACAACTTTTTTCTGTAAATGAGACTCTAATTCTAATAATTTTTGTCGTTCCGATTCCATTAAACGATTGACGGGAATTCCTGTCCACCGGGCGACTATTTCGGCGATATCGGCATCAGTTACCTGTTGTCTTAATAGGGTCGAACCTGCCGCTTGAATAGTTTCTAGTTCTTTTTCTTTTGCTTCTAATTCCCCTTGTAAAATTTCTAGTTTGCCATACTTTAATTGGGCCGCTTTATTGAGATCATAAGCACGTTCGGCCTGTTCCACCTGTAGGCGCAATTGTTCTTCTTCCTCTCGTAATAATTTAATTTCCTCGGCGATATGTTTCTCCGTTTGCCATTGGTCAGCGAGAGGCTTTTGTTTACTTTCTAATTCCTCAATTTCTTCGATAATTCTTTCTAAACGCTCTTGAAAAGCTCGATCTTTTTTCTCCTCTTTTTCTAAGGAGAATTTTTCCATTTGTAACTGCATTAAGCGACGATCTATCATTTCCAAATCGGCGGGTTTAGTGGTACTTTCTACCTCTAATTTGGCCGCCGCTTCATCGACTAAATCGATCGCTTTATCCGGTAAAAAACGATCGCTAATATAACGATGGGATAGGGTAGCTGCTGCCACTAGGGCCGAATCGGTAATTGTCACCCCATGATGCAGCTCATAACGTTCTTTTAAACCCCGGAGAATTGAGATAGTATCCTCCACGGAAGGTTCCTTAATATAAACCTGTTGAAAACGTCTTTCTAAAGCGGGGTCTTTTTCAATATGATTGCGATATTCATCTAAAGTTGTCGCCCCAATACAGCGCAATTCCCCCCGAGCTAACATAGGTTTTAATAAGTTGCCTGCATCCATCGATCCACCTTCCCTAGAACCCGCACCGACAACGGTATGTAGTTCATCGATAAAGAGAATAATTCGCCCTTCTGATTGGGTAACTTCTTTCATGACTGACCGCAATCTTTCCTCGAATTCCCCTCGATATTTTGCCCCAGCGATTAAACTTCCCATATCGAGGGAAATTAACTGACGATTTTTCAAAGATTCGGGAACATCTCCGTTAACAATCCTTTGGGCTAATCCTTCAGCGATAGCGGTTTTTCCTACCCCCGGTTCACCGATTAAAACCGGGTTATTTTTCGACCGTCGCGAGAGGACTTGTACCACCCGTCGAATTTCTTCATCGCGACCGATAACCGGGTCTAATTTGCCTTCTTTGGCCGCTGCTGTTAAATCCCGGCCATATTTATCTAAAGCTTCGTATTTTTCCTCTTGATTGGGTTCAGTAACCTTTTGAGTACCGCGAATTGCTTTGATAGCTAATTCTAAATCTTGGGGGTCAAGATTGAAAGTGCGTAAACATTTCCGGCCAACCCTTTCATCTTCGGCAAAACCGACGAGAAGATGTTCGACGGAGATAAATTTATCTTGCCAACTTTCCCTGGATGCTTCCGCTCGATCGAGCAGCAGATCCAGACCACGACCTAGGTATAATTGATCGACGATGGCCACTTTCGGCTGTCGGTTGGTGAAGACTTCTAGCTGTTGTTGCAGTCGCGGAATTTCTATATTAGCTTTTTGTAAAATCCGGGTGGCTAGACCGTTATTCTGCTCTAGGAGGGCAATAATAACGTGTTCCACCTCTAAGGTCTGGTTTTTGAAGCGTCGCGCAATTTCTTGCGATTTAACGATTGAATCCCAAGCTTGTTCGGTAAATTTATTCGAGTCTGTGGGTTGCATTCTGCACCAATGAGGAAAGCCAGTGTCAGAGGTATAGTATAGCAAGGAGTCTCGATCGATCACAAAGTTCTAGGATCGACAAAAGCTCTGACTTGAAAGAGGGTGTAGGGTGTGGGGTGTAGGGTGTAGGGTGTGGGGTGTGGGGTGTAGGGTGTAGGGTGTGGGGTGTGGGGTGTGGGGTGTGGGGTGTAGGGTGTGGGGAGAATAAATAAAAAAGTCTCCTATCTCCTATCTCCTGACTTGAAAATACAAGCTGAAATAAGGCAAATTCGTCAATCATACTAAATCCGTTGAGTATAGGCCACATATCAGGAAAGGCACTCCTGGGAGTGGAGTGACTCTCAAATTATTACAGATGCGTCAGCGGCTGCGTGTAAGCATCCCACCGAAAAACTAATGCGCGGGGGGTTTGGGGGCGGCGCCACGCCCCCAACGGGGGGTTTGGGGGGTAGAACCCCCCAAAAGCTTGGATTGAGTAATCAGATCTGAAGTAATACGGCCATCCGTTGAGTCTAGGCCACATATCAGGAAAGAAACTCCTGCAAAAGGGGGAATAAATAATCAGTTTTTAATAACCGGATTTAGGATCAGAATATTTTCATCGGAAATTTTGGGTCTGAAACCCCGCCGTTCTAGGTTGGCTTTACGTTAGAATTAAAAGGCCAGTCTCGAAAACCCAGTGGACGGCGCAGCACCGTTCGGCTGAGCTCACGGCCGAAGCCTTGAAAACTCGGCTTAGGGGGTTCCGACCAGAAAAGCTTGGCCGGGTAAAAAGTCGCGCGCAACAAGTACAAGAAGCTATAGGCGGTCAACGTACCGTGGGACACACGGAATCGGGCTTCTGAAATGGGGCGAAAGTCT
>NZ_JADBTB010000092.1:0-6632 GCF_020246405.1 Microcystis sp. M083S1 | reverse complement strand
ACTCGATTGTCTATCTTTTGGTATTAACCTGTTGATGCCTTAAGTCCTTCCCTATATGGATTTCAGATACTTTTGAGCGTAGGCGCTCTCATCGAATTTTATTTTAAGTTAATTATTTGCATAACAATTCCCGAAGAGCCAGGATTTCTAGCAAGGAAGAACTAAAAAGGGAGATAGAAACCTGGCAAAAAGAACGTAATCAGACTGCATCTACAGTAATATGGACGTTTACGACCAGCGATGCTAGGGTCAAGCTGAAACATCTTTATCCAGTTTTTGAGGAGGAGGAATCGGGAGAATCTATTGCACCAAATTAGCTGAAACAATCCACTAGAGTGGATCAGATTTATGTGAAATGACTATATTCTTTGAATACCGATCAATTATCTCCTCGCGTAGCGACATTTTTAAATCTTTCTTGGGCAGCAGAAAAAGCCTCTTTCATAACCCTTTGAATCCTCTTAGGATCGGGTTTTTTACCCCCCATTAAATCGCCAAAATAGACACAAGCGCCCTCTCCTAGGGCCCAGGTATAGGCAGCGGACCAAGAAGCGGCGATGACACTGCCAAAACCGGGGATAAATTTCACCAATTCCCGACCGATGGCCTGGGCCAAAAAGCCGCCAGCGATCGCACTGACGACTCCACCGGCTTGGGATGGGGTTAAGACTTGACCGTATAATTTGCCTAAAACCCCCACCATTGACACTTGTAGGGCGGTTAACACGGGCATAGTCGCTAAGGGTAAGGGAATCGCCGCCAAGGTTGCCGCTATGACGGAAAAGGCTAACATATAGCGTCGGGCCACGTCCCGATAGAGATTGCCTAATTTATTGCTGGTTTCCCGATCTAAAAGTTGGTGGATGGTGTTAGCCTCGGCTTTTGGCAATAAATCGGCTAAATTGTCTCTAAATGCCTCTAAACCGTAAAAAACGGGGTTGTAACCGTCTTCCTCTAGGGTAAAGTCTATTAGCACAGAATTGTCGTATAAATCCTTAAAAGTTTCTTTAATTTCTTGATAGGCGCGATTGATATCCTCGCAATCGGGAGGATAAGGGGGATGATCGGCGGTATTAGGAGTATAAAGCTGATGAAGGCAGGTTACAGCCAGTAAACAGGGGATTTTAGGGTATTTTTGCCGCAGTTGTCTGGTAATTTCCAGAAGGCTATCGGTGGCAAAATCATCAATTTTTACCGTCACGATAAAAACTTGGGCGCGTCCCGTGTTTTCGGCTAAATCTGCTAATAATTCCGCGATTACCCTGTCTGTGTGTTGATAGGCATCCCCTAACCCCACCGTATCGGTAAAAATCAACAGGGGTAAGTCTTCCGCGGGGTAGGTGTAGCGCTGGGTGTTTTGGGTGTGGGGACGGAAACCTTGCCCGACGATTTCCGCCGAAACTCCCGTTATTCCCCGAATAATCGAACTTTTTCCCGTTTGCGGTTTGCCGATTAACAGCGCCTCGGTGGTGGGTAATTCTTGACGGACTTTTTCTAAAATTTCCGCCACTTGAGTGTCACTAACACTAAACCATTGCAGGACAGTATTAGTCAACTGGTCGATGGGGAGTCTTTTCATCACTTCCCCCGTGAGACTATTCCAAGTATTGACCAAAGAATCAATGGGCAGTTTATCAGTCATGGGGATTAGAAGGGTTTATGATAACTAAAATAGAGATTTTCAGCGATAGAATCAGACGATGACAAAAGCCGCAATTAGTCCGCAAGATTTATCATGGCCTTTTTGGCCAATTGTACCACTTTATCCCTACGGTCAAAGACGGACAATTCGCCAAGAAGTGGTGAAAGATACGCTCTGGACATTTGAGCAATTGCAGGGTATTTTCTATGTGGTTGTGCCGATTCGCATGACGGTAATTAAGTTAGCATCCGGGGGTTTATTTGTTTATGCACCAGTGGCCCCGACTCCTGAATGTATTCGCTTAATGCGTGAGTTGGAAAGTGAACACGGGGAAGTTAAATATATTATTTTACCGACGATTTCTGGCATTGAACATAAGGTTTTTGTCGGTCCTTTTGCCCGTTATTTTCCTAAGGCTATAGTTTATGTTGCTCCTAATCAATGGAGTTTTCCTCTTAATTTACCTTTGAGTTGGTTGGGTTTACCGGCAAAACGAACAGAAATTTTACCTGCTGACTCGGCAACCACTCCTTTAGGAAAAGATTTTAGTTATGAAATTTTACCCGCAATTGATCTGAATGTGGGATACTTCTCGGAAGTGGCTTTTTTTCATCACTACTCTCAAACTCTGCTGCTGACTGATGGCATTATTTCTATCCCAGAAAATCCCCCCGCTATTTTAGAATTAGACCCCTATCCGCTGCTGTTTCACGCTAAAAATAGTGCTAAGGATATGGTAGAGGATACCCCAGAAAATCGCCGTCGGGGTTGGCAGAGAATTTGTCTTTTTGCTCTTTATTTTCAACCTCCTGTTTTAGCTGTTCCCAATTGGATTAAGGTGTTCAGAGATGCTTTTACTGCTCAGGAAAGGAGTAAAAAAGCCTATTTTGGTTTATTCCCTTTTCAATGGGGTGATGATTGGCAAAAGACTTTTTTAAATTTGCGTCGCGAGGGGAGGTTAATAGTAGCACCAATTTTGCAAACTTTGATTCTTAATCGCAATACTGACGAGGTGAGTCAATGGGTTGATAGAATTTGCCAATGGCCGATTAAACAGGTTATTCCTTGTCATTTTGCTAGTCCGATTCAAGCTGATAGTCAAGAGTGTCACCAGGCTTTTTCTTTCTTGTCAAAAAATTCTTATTTACCTAAAGATGACTTGGAATGTTTAGAAAGTATTGATAGTTTTTTAGTGCGCTGGCGATTGACTCCTCCTCCTGATAAAAAATTGTAATTTATGGCTAAGAACTGCTATAATATAGGCGGTTGTTAGTTGATTGCTAATCAAGGTCATGCAAATTCCCGAAAATCCCAGTAATGATGACATCAGAGCGGCGTTGATTCAATTGCGAGAAGAACTTGGTCAAAAAGTTGACCGCTTAGATTATAAATTTGATGCCTATCAAAAAGGTACAGATGGTATGGTGAGAATGGCTACTACTATCATCATTGCCACCGCTTCTGTGGTGGTTTTATCTAGTCTTAGTCCTGCGGTGACAGCAATTATCACCGCTTTATATTCTGCTAATGCTCATTAGTTACTTTATCGCTAAATTCTGGTGCGATTCGGTGCGTTAGGCGCTTGCTAACACACCCTATCTTTCCTGAATTTTTACCCGTTGATTTAATTGATTCATAGCCAGAGAAATCACCAGATTAAAGAATAAATAGGTGGCCATAACTACTATTAACATCTCTACAGATTTTCCCGTCTGATTAGCGATGGTACTAGAGATAGCATAAATATCATTATAACCAATAGCGATCGCTAAACTAGAGTTTTTAACCAGGTTTAAACATTCATTAGTTAAAGGAGGAATAATCACTGGCAAAGCTTGGGGAAAAATTACTAATCTCATCACTAATAAAGGTTTTAATCCCAAGGCTTTAGCTGCTTCCCATTGTCCCCGATTAACCGATTGAATCCCCCCCCGTACCGTTTCCGCAATAAAGGCAGCTGTATAAACAGTTAAACCGATTAAGAGAGTAGCAAACTCAGAAGAAAGATGTAAACCAAAGTCAATATTTTGATTAAGAGGATTAACTTGGGGACTTTGCCATTGTAAACCCCAGATTAGAGGAATTATAACTAGGATTAGTAGGCTAGTTAGACATAAACTAAGTTTATTTTTTAGACATAAAAATACTGAGATAATTATTCCTAAAGCAATGATAGCTAAGGCTAACCATGTCCTGAAACTATTAGCGGGAAAAGGTAAATAGACTCCTGAGTTATTTAAAAATACCCTGCCAAAAAACTCTAGAGAGTCCTCAACTTTCGGCAGTTTCAGAAATACAGCAAAATACCAGAAAAATAATTGTAATAATAAAGGAGTATTGCGAATAGTTTCCACATAAATTGTTGCCAACTGACGAATTAACCAATTATCCGACAAGCGACCTAAACCGATGACTATTCCCAGACTAATCGCCAAAAATATGCCAGTAATCATAATGCGGAGGGAATTAACTAATCCCACCAAAAGAGCGCGAAAATAGGTATCGGTGGGACTGTAGGCAATAGGAGAGTCACCAATCGCAAAAGAGGCTGGTCGGTCAGGATCAAAGAGAAAGCCAAAGCCAAAACTTAAGCGTAGGCGTTGGAAATTAATCACTAAATTGCGACCAAAAAACCAGAAAATTAGGCAGACAATTAGCAGGATAATTACCTGTAGAAAAATCTTCTGAAATCGCTCATCGTACCAAAAAGAATTTTTTTGAGGTAAGGTCATATTTATTATAAGTAAGTGGTTCTAATTAAATCCCCCCTATATCCCCCCTTGATAAGGTAGGGTTGATTCATGAATCAACCCTACCCTTGATAAGGGGGGTGCCGATCCCCCCTGCCCCCCTTGATAAGGGGGGTGCCGATCCCCCCTTAGTCCCCCCTTTAATCCCCCCTTAATAAGGGGGGCATCTGATAATTTTTAACACCTACCTACTTATATAGTCCAGAATTTTTCACAAAAGAAATCGGTGACTTTTGGCCACCGATTGAGAAAATCAAAACATATTTAGATAACTCCCAGACGGGAAAGACCGAGGATGACACCGGCGCCGAGGACATGACCAAAACTGGTAGTACCCAGTAAAGCGCCTAATCCCATACCACCGAATAAAGCGGGGGAAGGTAAAGCAGGACCGACATTTTGTTGTTTAATAGTCGCTTTACCGAAAGCAATAGCGAGAATATTGCAGATAATCATGACAATCGCCACTTTGGGACTCCATTCGCTGGAACCTTGTACGGCGGTGGCGGCCATTAATAGGGTTGAGTACATTGAAATTCTCCTGAACAGGTCGTTTTAAGTTTTTAATCTTAAAGGTAGTTTTCACCCCACATCACGGCCTGTTGCAATACTTAATAATCAAAAGCAGAGGAGTCAACCATACAGCCGATTCGTCTCTACTTATGAACTACTCGCTTAGTACAAATTCAAGTTTAAGCCTACTTCTCTAGCGAAGACGGCTAATCCTTTCTTTTCAATGGTTTTGATAGCTTTGGTAGAGATGCGTAGTTTTACCCAACGGTTGCCTTCCGACCACCAAACTCTTTTCCATTGTAGGTTAGCTTCTTGTAATTTTTTGGTGCGACGGTGGGAGTGGGACACCGCATAGGCGTTATTGGCCTTTTTCCCCGTCATAGTACAGACTCTAGACATAATTTACTCCTGTGCGATCGATGTTTGTCAATAGTCAACCTTTCTAGTTTAACTCAAATCTCGCCAGAAGTCCCCCCTTCCCCTGGGTGAAGTGAACGGAGATAAATTTAACAGCAAGTGGGGGGATTAAGAAGTTGATTGAACCAGTTCACTGCTCAGACAATTTCGACAATTGCATCAGAGGTAATGGTGAGAATATTGTCAACAAATTTAGCTGTAATTTTTTACTGAATAAAAAATATTTTAATAAGTTTTACATAGTTTCTAGTATTCTGGTTAATTCATTTTTATTTTTCCACAATTTGACTTGAAAATTTTGGTATATTTTGGCGATAAAAGGAGCTTAATTATCTTGGTTTATTCTTTCGATTTTATCGATTGTTTCGACAAAAATATTAATCATAGTTTGACGAGGTAAGTTGCCAGAAACTAGAACAAATACTTGAGCCTGATAACGGGCTATCTGTTGAACTTCTAAAATATTTCTACCAATGTTTACATCTTTAGTTAATACTATCCATCCTCTTTGACTAACAATAGGTAGCCAATCTGTATCCGGTGCATCTGGGGCAAAATGGGCATGATGAAATTCAATTTTAACCCCTATTTCTTGCAAAGCTTCACCGATAGACTTTCCTAAAGCGCGGTCTATAAAATAGGTGTATTGATAGGTCATGCCGCTTGCCAATTGCACTCGAATAAAATCGCTTTTTCAATTTGCCAAGGTTGACAATTATAATCATTGGCAATATCTTCTATAGAGTCCCCCGCATCATAAAGTTCTGTGACAACTTTAGTGGGAATTCCTGTTCCTGTGATCACGGGGTTTCCGAAGGAAATATTAGGGTCTATCTTTAGGACTTTATTGCTGAAGTCTTCCCCATTTATGTCGATAGTGGGAAAAAGCCGTGTGGCGATATCTTGTTCATCCGATTCAATACGAGTTAAGAGATTATTTAAGAATTGTTTCATCGTCAATTGTCCCGAACGGGAGGCATTAATTAAATGTTCAAATTGTTCGATAAAAAGGTCAGTTCCATCGGTACTAAATTGTTTTTGAACCAGAGGATGATCGGTGTTAAATTGTTCACTAATATAGTCTAGGGCCAGTCTAACTTTATCGAGAGGGATGTTATGAACTTTGCGAATAACTCTTAAAACGTGCGCTTCCACTAAGTTAGTAAAGGAGGCTCTTCGTTACTTGGTATGGTTCGATAGGGGGGCATAAATCGACTAAATCCTTATCTGGCAAGAGATTTAATTGATTAGTTCGCTCTAGATCAAAAACAATTGACAAAAATCGCCAAATATCTTTCTCTATAAGGGTT
>NZ_JADBTB010000091.1:0-6555 GCF_020246405.1 Microcystis sp. M083S1 | reverse complement strand
TAGTAAATCCGTTGAGTATGGGCTACATATCAAGAGAGGCACTCCTGCAAAACGGAGAATAAATAATCAGTTTTTAATAACTGGATTTAGTATTACTGTTTACTGATCACTGAACATCTAAATCAAGTTAAAATATCCGCTCCCAACATCCGTTGATATTTAGCTTCTAAGGCTTGTTTCAAATTGGGCAAAGTGATTAAATGGGGATCATCTAACATAATTTTTTCGGCGGCATCTCTTGCCAAAACTAACACCTCTTGATCCTCGACTAAACTAGCGAGGGCAAAATCTGGTAAACCCGATTGTCGTTGTCCTAAAACTTCCCCCGGACCGCGAAATCGCATATCCATTTCCGAGATAAAAAAGCCGTCTTGGGATTGTTCCAAAACCGTCAATCTTTGACGGGAATTAGCACTATTAGTCCCACTTAAAAGTAAACAGTAGGATTGATGGGAACCTCTGCCCACGCGCCCCCGTAATTGATGCAATTGTGAAAGGCCAAAACGTTCGGCATTTTCAATTAACATCACCGTGGCATTGGGAACATCCACCCCCACTTCGATAACCGTAGTTGAGACAATAATTTGCAGAATATTATCGCGAAAAGCTGTTAAGATTTCCTCTTTTTCGGCGGAACTCATGCGACCATGGAGTAAACCGATATTAAAATTGGGAAAAATCTTTTCTGATAAATTTTGATATTCTTCCACCGCAGCTCTAACATCTAATTTTTCCGATTCTTCAATCAAGGGAAAAATCACATAAGCTTGTCTGCCTTGGGCAATTTCACGGCGAATTAAATCATAGGCAGCCCTTCTTTGATTCCCATTTAAAGCGGTGGTTTGAATCGGTTGCCTGCCGGGGGGTAATTCGTCAATTTGACTCACATCTAAATCCCCATGTAGGGTTAAAGCTAAAGTACGGGGAATCGGTGTTGCTGTCATGGTTAAAACGTGGGGAGACTCTCCTTTGCTTAATAATCTTGCCCTTTGTTGTACCCCAAAGCGATGCTGTTCATCAATAACAACTAAACCTAATTTGCGGAAATTAACTGCATCTTGAATTAGGGCATGAGTTCCCACTAAAAGTGGTAATTCTCCTGTCTCTAATTGGGCGTGAATTTCTCGCCGTTTAGCGGTTTTTGTGGAACCAGTTAATAATTCTACGGGTAAATGTAAGAGATTAAACCAGCTAACTAACTTACGATAATGTTGTTCTGCTAAAACTTCCGTGGGAGCCATTAATGCCGCTTGATAACCAGATTGTAGGGCTGCTAAAATAGCATAAACTCCGACAATTGTTTTGCCAGAACCCACATCCCCCTGCACGAGACGATTCATCGGGGTGCTAGAATCTAAATCCTCTAAAATTTCCTCAATAACTCGTTTTTGAGCATTGGTTAATTGAAATGGAATTATCTGATTAAATCGATCAATTAGTTGACCATTAGCACTAAAAATAGCACTTTTCTGTGTCTGACGATACTGTTGCCGCCGCCGCAGAAAACCTAATTGTAAAAAGAAGAATTCATCAAAGACTAATCGCCGTCGCGCTTGACTGAGAATCTCGGCATTATTAGGGAAATGAATGTTAGTAATTGCTGTTTTTAAATCGATTAATCCGTATTGTTTTCTTAGACCGAAAGGCAAGGGATCTTTTATCGCCTCTACTGCCCCAAAAGCGGCGACTACAGCCTTTCTAATTAGGTCGGCGGGTACTCCATCGGTGAGGGGATAAACTGGCAGAATACGCCCGATTTTTAAGGACTCAATACTTGCCCCAGAACTGTCTAATAATTCAAATTCAGGATTTTCTAAAGTTAACCCATATTTACCCGCTTTGACTAAACCACTAACCGCCACCACTGAACCGACGGGATAGAGTTTTTTTTGTCCTTCTTGCCAAGCACGATTATTATAGCGAGTTCCCGCATAAAAACGGTTTAATTTTATCTGTCCAGTACGATCCTGTAAGAGCAATTCAAAGATAGCTAACTTGGTATTTTTGGGGCTATTAAAACAATTACAGCGCTTGACATTCCCCACTAAAGTTACCGTTTCCCCCTCGGTTAAATTAGCGATATTAACTTGACGACTGTAATCCACATGATCCCGGGGATAATAATATAATAAATCTTCAACTTTGTGGAGGTTTAATCTTTCTAAAAGACTGGCTTTTCTCTCTCCCACTTCCGCTAGATATTTCAAGGGTTGTTCGAGGGTAACTTGCCGTGGAGAATTAGTCTTTGCCGTGATGGGAGTGGTATTAATAATTTTCGCCGCAGCTGGTTCTTTTGGGGTGGGGGTTGCTTCTAAAGTTTGCCGTAATTGTTGCAAAAAATTGCGAGTTTCGGTGACTAATTGTTGTCTTTGTCTGGGATTAAACTGGGAATATTGGGCAAATTTTTGGGCTAATTCTCGCCAGCGATTTCTCTCACTGGTGGCAATTCCCACGGGAGGATTATCACCGAAACTAAGACACAAAAACTCGCTAAAACGGTATTGATTTCCCTGAAGATCTGGATAACCTTTTTCCGCTTCTACAGATAAGGCTTTTTGTAATCTCACCCAGTCGGGTATTTCCCCTTTCATAATTGCCTCTTGATTCCAAATTTCCTAGTGTTATGTTTCCCTAATACCTCTGTTTAATTATAACTGATTAATCATACCAACTACTGCGCCACGCCGCTTCCGCTTGAGCGATAGTATATTCTTTGCGAAGGTGATGATATTGTTTACCTAGACGATTTAATTGTTCCCAAAGGGAGCGAATTTGATTTCTTTCGACACTTAAGCGCGCATCAGCAAATTCTAGTTCAGCCATTCGTAGATGAATCGCCGTTACTTTAGTGACTTTGCCACTTGAAAAATCATGATCATCCCCATCATCTTCATCTTCATCTTCATCTTCATCTTCATCTTCATCTTTTTCTTCCTCTGGTTCAGGGTTTTTAGCTTCCACTAGAATGTTTAACATATTATTTCCTCCACCTAGGGATTGTCCCTCTTCTCCCGCTTGAATTGCCATATCGATAATTTGACTGGGTAGATGAGGGGGAATAATATAGGCTTTTTGTAGTTGCTGATTAATTTGTTTAGAGAGATGATTGAGAATCTCGATACAGTTTTTTTCCAGGACTCGACAACAATAAAGCAAAATATCGGGGTTATTAATCTCTCCAGTTGCGGCTAGATTTTCCCGTTTGTCTAGAAAAAGCTTCAAGAAATCTGGGGTGTTAACTGTCTCTGCTGGACTTTTAGAGAATCCTACCCCTGAAAATGCCCCTCGATTGAAGCTCTGTTCGCCCAATTGCTGTAAACTGGCTTTAGCCTCTTGTCCTAGAGCTTTGATCTCCTCTTGTAGTTTCTGACGATTGCTGTGGGAGAGGGCCAGAAATTCCCCCCCATAGTAACGGGTACAGATATAATACACTGCCCCGATCGCCTGTTTATAGAGAGATTCACCGAGTAAATCAAGATAAATTCGGTATTTTTCTCGCATTCTTTCGGCTAAATTTGCCACTTCCGTTTCTATGTTCTTTAAATCTTGTTGTAGCTTGTTCAGTCTTCCAGTCATAGAAATTTTACCGAGGGAGAAGTTAGCGATCGGCGAATTCTATTATAGCGACTCACTGTCAGCTATAGCACCCTGACATGGGGGAGATGCTCAGACGAAAAGAAGGTAAACTGGAATCTGTGCCGCGTTGATCGTCTTTAAATTTCACTGTAGAACGAATTGCTCAAGTCTTGGACTTAACTGTAGAAAAAGTGCGAGAAATACCAGAAACCCATAAAGATAATCTAGCAGTAAGCTATGACAGCGTTTCTGATCAAGATCAAGTGTAACCTAATTTACTATCGACCACCGACTCCCCAAAACGAAAACTTTCTACCTCACCATCAAGATAACTGCTCTACTTAAATTTATGACTAGCAATCCTTCAGCTTCTTTAAAATTAAAAAAAACAAAAATTACCGACACAAATATCACTCTCTCCCATGGCAGTGGTGGCAAAGCAATGCGGGATTTAATTAACGAGATATTCGTTAATAATTTTGATAATAACTTACTGGCAACCCTTGAAGATCAAGCACGATTTGAGATTAAAGATTTGGCTAAAATAGGTGATCGCTTGGCATTTACCACCGATTCCTATGTGGTTTCTCCCCTATTCTTTCCGGGGGGTGATATTGGCAGTTTAGCAGTCAATGGAACCGTTAATGATTTGGCTGTCGGTGGGGCAATTCCTCTCTATCTCAGTTGTAGTTTTATCCTCGAAGAAGGTTTATCTATCGACACCCTAAAAACCATCGTTACTAGCATGAAAATAGCCGCCGAAAAAGCAGCGGTAAAAATCGTCACTGGGGATACAAAAGTCGTTTCTAAGGGACAAGGGGATCAAATATTTATTAATACCTCTGGAGTGGGGGTAATTCCAGCCGGAATCAATTCCGGGGCGAATAATTTACAAGTTGGCGATCGCATTTTGCTTAACGGTTTTCTGGGGGATCACGGAGCCGCCATTCTGATTGCTAGGGGCGAATTAGACCTGCAATGCACAATCGAAAGCGATTGTCAAGCCCTGAATTCTTTAATTTCTGCAATTCTGGCAGTTTGCCCGGAAGTTAAAGCGATGCGGGATGCCACTAGAGGCGGATTAGCCACGGTTTTAACCGAATTTGCCCAAAGTTCAGGGGTGGGAATACAGGTACAGGAAACGGCGATCCCCATCCGGGAAGAAGTGCGAGGAATGTGCGAATTATTGGGCTTAGAACCGCTTTATCTGGCAAATGAGGGCAAATTAGTCCTTGTCGTGCCACCAGAGGCGGAAAATCGCGTTTTAGCAGTGATGCGCTCCCATCCTGACGGTAAAAATGCCGCTTCTATCGGGGAAGTCGTCGCTTCTCCCCCCAATTTAGTTTACTTAAAAACCGCTTTCGGCACTAAAAGGATTCTCGATATGTTAGTCGGTGAACAATTACCGAGAATATGTTAATTAGACAGAAGACAGTTTTAAGGGAAAAAGTGAAAACTAAAAAAACAGATAGTTGGGGTTTTGGGGTTTTAGTTGAAATTTCCCTGCTCTCTTCTCCCTGATAACTGATAACTGATAACTGATAACTGATAACTGATAACTGAAAATGCACGAACTAGGAATCACCCAAAATATTATCGAACTTGCCTTAGAACATTCCCGAGGAATGAAAGTTAAGCGCGTGGTGTTAGAGATTGGTAAACTAACGGCAATTATGCCAGAATCGATCGCTTTTTGTTTTGATACCTGTTGTCAAGGTACTAATATAGAGGGGGCAATGTTAGAGATTCTGGAAATTTCTGGTTTAGGACAGTGCCAAGATTGCGGAAATGAGCTAGAACTAGAATATCCCTACGGAATCTGCGAGCGATGTGGTAGTCGTAATATAATCATTTTACAGGGTCAAGAATTAAATCTTAAATCGTTGGAGACAGAATCCTTATGTGTGTAACCTGTGGTTGTTCTGATAACTCGGAAGTGACGGTAACTAATCCGCAAACGGGAACCCATGAACATATTTTAGCCGATGGTACTGTTATTAGTCATAGCCATCACGATCACGATCATGAGCATCCCCATCATACCGCAGAAATTCACGCTCAAATTCATGGTAACATTCTCCAAGTTGAGCAAAATCTGCTGGCAAAAAATAATCTATTAGCGGCACAAAATCGCGGTTGGTTGAAGGGGAGAAAAACTGTTGCCCTTAATCTGGTTTCTTCCCCCGGTTCGGGAAAAACTACCCTGTTAACTCGCACAATTGCCGATTTAAAAACCGCTATTCCTATCAGTGTGATTGAGGGAGATCAAGCTACAGCTAATGATGCCCAAAAAATTAGTGAAACCGGTTGCCAAGTCGTTCAAATTAATACCGGAACAGGTTGTCATTTAGAAGCATCAATGGTAGAGAGAGGATTAATCGAACTCGATCCACCGATGAATTCTTTAGTGATGATCGAAAATGTCGGTAATCTAGTTTGTCCTGCTTTATTTGATTTGGGAGAAAATGCCAAAGTTGTCATTCTTTCCGTCACCGAAGGAGAAGATAAACCGATTAAATATCCCTATATGTTCCACGCTTCTCAAGTCATGATCTTGACAAAAATAGACCTACTACCCTACGTTAATTTTAACCTCGATCGCTGTTTAGATTACGCCTATCAAGTTAATCCCAATCTGAAAGTTTTTCAAGTTTCCGCTACCACTGGAGAAGGTTTAGATGCTTGGTACAGCTGGTTAAAATCGCTGGTTTAAGTTAAGCAGTAACACACCAAAAAAGTTCAGTCTAACCCAAGGAAAAATGACCCTAGCACTTGACCAAAATATTTATAATCAACTGTTGACTAAATTTCAACCCAAGATTATTGAAAATGAAGAAGAATAAGTAGGTAGGCGTTAAAAATTATCAGACACCCCCCTTATCAAGGGGGGACTAAGGGGGGATCGGCACCCCCCTTATCAAGGGGGGACTAAGGGGGGATCGGCACCCCCCTTATCAAGGGGGGACTAAGGGGGGATCG
>NZ_JADBTB010000090.1:0-25200 GCF_020246405.1 Microcystis sp. M083S1 | reverse complement strand
TACGGTGACCAATTTTGATGATGTTATTGGCACTAATCAAAGTGACACGATTACTGGTGATGGCCAAGCTAACATCCTTTCGGGTAACGCTGGTAATGACATTATTAATGGGGGTTTAGGTAAGGACACCCTCAATGGCGGTTCTGGCATTGACACCTTAACTGGTAATGGTAATGCAGATGAAGATATCTTCGTTTTTCAATTTGGACAATCTACCATATCTAATCCCGATCAGATCACCGATTTTACCATCAATACCATCAATCCCGCCAATGCTGATAAAATCGGCTTATCATTCTTGCCGGTTAGTTTTACTCGCGCTGCTAATAGCACTGCTACTACAAGAACGGCTTTAGCGACTCAGGTATTTACTGATGCAAATGGATTATTGGCTGGTAATCAAGCTTTAGGCGCCAGTAGCGCTGCATTAGTGCAAGTAACTAGCGGTGTGATCGCTGGAACTTACCTATTTATCAATGATAGCACTGCGACATTGTCATCCACCAATGATTTATTGGTAAATATCACTGTATTGAGCGGTACTTTACCCGGTTTCGGAAATATTACACCAGTAAGTAGTTTCTTTACTGTTGTTTAATTATTATTGAAAGAGTTAGGAGAAATATCTCCCACATTGCGTTCCCAGGTAAAACCGGGGAACGCTTTATTGAGGTTATTAAAATTAGCAGAAGTCTAAAAATTACTACAGTAAAAGAAGCACAAATGCTGAATCCTGTAATAAAACTTACGGCGTTTCTTATAAAGATGAAGTATGACCTAATTTGGTATCGACGACCGAAGACTGGATCCTGACTCCCGAAAACGAAAACTTTGTACTTTACCATTAAGATAACTGCTATATACCGTACCATTAATCATTGTAATAGAAGTTAAAATCTTTTAAGGCTAATATTCTCTGCTTATTTAAGCGATAATGATAGGCCACACGAAACTTTAACTTTTCCCAGTCGCTTTTTTGAATTTTGTTTTTACCAGAGGAAAACTTAAGATGTTCGACAAATTCACGCTCGATCATGTCAGACCATTCGCTAGGATAAGTAGGTAAACCTGCTTTCGCCGCGGCTAACCCCATTACTGGACCATCTGCACCATGAAGGCGGTGTATTTCTAAATATTTGGCAATTATTCCCCAATAATAAATGAATTCTTCTTCTTTTTTGCGATTTTTTCCGACAGCAAAGATAAATTCCCCAACATAGGGAGCGTTTTCAAAATCTATATCCAACTTCTGCGCCACTTTCTCATAATAAGGAATATTTTCGGGTTGATAACGAGTTAGATGAGCTTTTAGATTTTTGATTGTGCCGAAAACTCCGTCAAGATTATTAAATTGTTCAGGAAACACTAAGGATTTTATTAATCGAATATCCGTATCAATTTGAATAGTCATGTCGTAGCGTTCTAAGGCTTTCTCAATAGCAAAACGCCTGTCATTATAGGGAAACATGATACTATCCTGAATATGTTTAATGGCAATTACGTTACTTAAATCTTGAAAATCCCTTGGCTCATCAGTCAATATCAGATATTGAATACCGGGATGGTATTTTTCCAGATCCCGCGCTACGTTGACTGCACAGGAACGATACTTTTTGCCGAGAGCTAAACCGCAAAAACAATAACTATTCATTAATCACCGTCTGAATTTTTGTCTAGGTTCAGTCTAGCTTATCTTAGAAAATTCGTCAATACAAATCGTCGTTTTCGGGGTTAATTTGGTCAAAATAGGTTTTTAATTCGGCAAAATTATAGACCTGTGGGAGAAATGAGCTTTATTCTTGTTAACTATCCTTAGCAATAATTCCTAGATTCGATAACAAAGCTTGTAGGTTAGTTTGCACGGTAGCGGGTTGGTATCTCTTAATAGTTTCTAGGGAATTATCAGCGAGTTTTTGCCACAATTGCATATTATCATAGAGTTCGATCACTGCGCGGGCAAATTCCTCGGCAGTATCGGCAATTAAAACATCCTGATGGTCAATTAATCCCATACCTTCGGCACCAATTTTTGTGGTAATAGTGGGTAATCCTAGGGAAAGACTTTGACCTATTTTACCCTTCATTCCCGCACCAAATCGCAGGGGAGCGACAAAAATGCGACTCTTTTGGAAATAGGGTTCTACTTCGGGAACATAACCGGTAACAATCACTTGATCATTGGCTAATTCCTTAACTTCATCCTTGAGGTTACTTCCCAATAAATTAACGGTAATATCGGGACGGGATGCCCAAACTAAGGGCATAATTTCTAAACATAACCACTTAACTGCATCAATATTAGGAGGGTGATTATAGCTACCAATAAATACTAAACCCGATCGCTGGTCAAAGGCAACTTTTTCTGACAGGGAAATTTCTTCATGGATATTGGGGATTACCCAAACATTTTTCACTCCCAAAGAGGATAAAACCTGTTTTTCGTCTTCCGTTACTACTACGGTTGCTTCCGCTTGATTAGCATAGTTTAACTCTAATTTCTGATAGGTTTGCCAACTCCAGCTAGTATTTTGGTAACTGGGATCGAGATAGTCTTTTTGTCGTTTTAAACGTAGAAAATGTAGGTCAATTGTATCATAAATAATTGGCACTTTTGTTTTTAAGCGAATTAAATCCATATATTTATCGCACAATTCAGGCCGACACAACCAAACTCCATCTATCAGGGGTAAATATTTGATTAATTTTTCTTCTAGATTATATCTTTGCGCTGTGCCATAAATAACTTCAATTCCCATCTGTTGCAGTACAGAAGTATAGGGTTGTTCAGGATAGCCATTATCGGGAAAGAAAATCACTGAATAGCCTAAATTGAGCAGTAGCTTAAGAATATTTAATAAACGCACACAGCCGGATTCTCGATCGTATAGTGGAACGTAGGAATCGATGACTAAAATTGTCGGGTTTCCTTGTAAACGTCGGGCAGCTTTCGGGACATTATTAGCATCGTTATCTAGGTGTTTAGTTAATACCTTTGACCATTTTTCTCGAAACTTAGTTTGATTAATAACTTGATATTGTTTTGTCCCACTGGAAAGATCTGTTCCCGAGGTGATTCCTTCGTAGTGAATGACGTTAGATTGGGGTTGATAGAGGACTTGATAACCCAATTCTCGGATGGCAAAACATAAGTCTGTATCTTCGTAATACGCGGGGATAAAGTCTTGACAAAAACCACCTAATTGCTTAAATAAATCCGTAGGAACTAATAAACTGGCCCCCGAACAATAGTCCACGGGACGCACATAATTATATTCAGGTTCCTCGGGACTATCTAAGCGTCCATAATTCCAACCATCGGCAGAATTCCAGATAATTCCCCCCGCTTCTTGTTGTTTACCATTAGCATAAATTAATTTAGAACCCACCGCACCAACTTGGGGATTATTGATAATTAATTTTACTAAACTTTCTAGACAATTTTCCAGAATACGAGTGTCGTTATTGAGAAAATATAGGTATTGACCTTTTGCTTGACTAGCCCCATAATTACAGGAACGAATAAACCCAGAGTTTTCTGCATTAGTTAATACTTTAATTCCTTTAACTAAAGTGGCTAATTGTTCTAAGGTTTCATCGCTGGAAGCATCATTAACAATGATTATTTCATAGGCTAAATCAGAACTTAGGTTAACACTCAAGGATTCCAGACAGTTAAAGGTGTAGGCAAATTGGTTATAAACAGGAATAATAATTGAGACTAAAGGATCATAACTACTGGCAATTTCTAGGGGCCGGGGTTCGGCTAATTTAGCACTTTCGATCACCTGTTCTTCAAATTCAGAAGAACTCTTTCCTGTAAGAATTTTAATAATTTTTCGTTTCGTCTTTTTGAGTGCTGGTTTCCATCCTTCCTCTTGGAGACTAAAGACAAATTTTTTGAGCAGTTTTTTAACTTTAAAAATAATCATTATTACCATAAATACTCCTCTAGAGAAAACCAATCTTGTGCTAAATTTAAATCTCTTTCTGCTCTAACAATAGCTCCTTCCTTTAATTGTTTTGTTGCTTGAGGTAGTTTCTCTGTTGTTCCATAATATATAATTTAATCGCTTCATTAATTAAATTATTATATTCTTTTTCAGGATAATCACTACTTGTCAACCATCGATCGAGAAGTTGCATGGTATCTTCAGGGAGAGTTATCTGAAGTTGTCTGGCCATTTTGTCTTTCCTAACCATATCTAGACAATAACAATTATAAACCCCTAGAGCGATTTTAGTTGCTGTCGGGATAAATTCTCGGAGCTGCGGCGATTAATTTTTGAGTGTAGGGGTGTTGGGGATGGCTAAAAATCTGTTCAGTGTCACCCATTTCAACAATTTTACCCGCAGTCATCACCGCAATTCGATCGCAGAGAAATCTCGCTAACCAAAGATCATGAGTTATAAATAAATAAGTGAGATTAAATAACTTTTGTAACTCTAACATTAACTCTAAAACCTGTGTCTGAACACTAGCATCGAGCATACTAACCGGTTCATCACAAATAACTAATTCCGGACGAGTAATTAAAGCGCGAGCAATGGCTACCCTTTGCTGTTGTCCCCCCGATAACTCCCTAGGATAGCGTCGATAAAATTCCTCTACCGGTGTTAAACCGACTCGATCTAACATTTCTAAAACCTGTTTTTTAGCGGTTTCTAGACTAATTTTTTGATGGATCAAAAGCGGATCGGCGATACTTTCTCCCACCGTCATTAAAGGATTGAGACAAGCGAGGGGATCCTGAAAAATCATCTGCATTAAGCGCCGTTTGGGACGCATTTTTTCCCCCGACAATGGGGTTAAATCTTCTCCTAAAAATTCCACTTTTCCCCCGGTGGGTTTAATTAACTGTAATAGGGTTCGCGATAGGGTACTTTTCCCACATCCCGACTCCCCAACTAAACCGAATATTTCCCCTCGATACAGTTCAAAATTGACTTCATCCACCGCTTTAATAAATTTCTTTTCTTTCTTAAAAAAACTATCTAAAAAGTTACCCTCTAGGGTATAATACTGTTTTAAATTATCCACCTTTAACACCGTTTCTTTACCTTGAATTGCTGTTAATTTTTCCTCCCGCAGCTGTAGGTGTAAAGCGGCGGCCAAAAGAGAACGAGTGTAGGGGTGTTCAGGTGTATTAAAAACTGTTTTTACCGCTCCCGATTCAACAATTTTGCCCCCCTGCATCACCGCTAATCGATCGCAATATTCTCCCACCAGCGCTAAATCATGGGAAATTAACAATAATCCCATCTGTTCCTCGCTACATAAACGCTTTAATTCCCGCAGAATTTCCGCCGAAACCGTCACATCTAAACTGGTGGTGGGTTCATCGGCAATAATTAACTTAGGGTTTAATAATAAAGCTAAAGCAATAGCCACTCTTTGCCGCATTCCCCCGCTAAATTCGTGAGGATATTGGGACCAACGATTAGCGGGAATTTTCACTTTTTCTAGGACAGTACAAGCTTGACTTTTAGCTTGACGATAGGTTAAATTTCCTCGATGGGCTTGCAAAGTTTCCACACAATGATCGCCAATAGTCATCAGCGGATCTAGTCGCGTCATCGGATCTTGAAACACTAATCCCACCGCTTCCCCGCGAAACTTTTCTAACTGTTTGCTAGATAAAGATAAAAGCGATCGCCCTTCAAATGTAATCTCACCTTCCACGTGAGTGCGATTAGGTAATAACCTTAAAATAGCCTTACCGATGGTCGATTTTCCACAACCAGATTCACCCACTAATCCCAGAGTTTCCCCTTTGCCTATACTAAAAGATACCCCATCGATCGCCCAAGAGGGAGAACTTAATTCTGTCGGGTAGGCAATTTTTAGGTCTTTAATTTCCAACATGACGCGAGCGGTAACGATAAAAGTTAGGACTTAAGTAAGTAGTTATAATTAAATCGAAGATAGATTTTGCCTCTGATCCCCCCTGCCCCCCTTGATAAGGGGGGTGCCGATAGGCGGGGGGATCCCCCTTGATAAGGGGGGTGCCGATAGGCGGGGGGATCCCCCTTGATAAGGGGGGTGCCGATCCCCCCTGCCCCCCTTGATAAGGGGGGTGCCGATCCCCCCTGCCCCCCTTGATAAGGGGGGTGCCGATCCCCCCTGCCCCCCTTGATAAGGGGGGTGCCGATAGGCGGGGGGATCCCCCTTGATAAGGGGGGGCATCTGATAATTTTTAACGCCTACCTACTTAGGGTCAAGTATGCCACACAAACGGCGATCGAGTATTTAATCACTAATCGACAACTGCCCCTAACAAAACCTGACAATACCCCTTTAAAGTCGCCACTCGCTCGCTAATTATCTGTAAACGCTTCTCCCGTCCTTGCCGGGCCGAGGCCAAAAATAACCAATCCGTCTCCAGCAATCGCCAGGATCGATATAGTTCCGTCTGGACCGTGCGCCAACGATTAGCCACCTCTGGGCTGAAATTGTCATCATTTAGTGACAATATCTCCCCCTCTAGACAGGTTTGTAAAGCTTGAAAAGATTGTAACCCCGTGGAAGCATCCCCATCTAGGAGGGCAAGACTGAAATCCTCCAGTTTTCTTAACAAAGATTTGTAGGCTTGATGGTAATTTGTCGGTAGCATCCAATACAAAGCGCGTTAGAATTTGTTACATAAGATTAACGATTTGCCGTCACGGTTGCAAGTCCTCTCTCCTCCCGACCAGAGACAAAAACTTAAAAGAATCGCGTCCTTTTCGCCGATCGATCCGATGCCAGTGTTAGAGAGTTAAGTAATCTGCCATCCCTTCGGCCTAATAGTTTTCTAGTTATCCGTCTCCTCCCCCCCCTATTATCCCCCCGATCTAACCATGAACGCCATCACTGCCATCCAACCAGAAACCCTCACCGCCCTTCCCCGGGCCACGGAACCGAAAAAAGCGTTAGTTTTACCCGATTGGCTGAAAGAATGCCTAATTACCTACGAAAACGACCCCCAGAATCCCGATAGCGATTTAATCTGTCGGGCCTTTAATTTCGCCCACAAACTCCACGAGGGCCAGTATCGCAAATCTGGGGAACCCTATATCGCCCATCCCATAGCTGTAGCGGGATTACTGCGGGATCTGGGGGGTGATGGGGCAATGATCGCGGCGGGATTCCTTCACGATGTGGTGGAAGATACGGAAGTCACCCCCGAAGAAATCGAGGCTAGATTCGGTGTTGAGGTGCGTAATTTGGTGGAAGCGGTGACAAAACTCTCCAAATTCAACTTTTCTAGCAAAACTGAACGGCAGGCTGAGAATTTTCGCCGAATGTTCCTGGCGATGGCTCAAGATATCCGCGTCATCGTGGTCAAATTAGCCGATCGCCTGCACAATATGCAAACCCTCGAACACCTCAACCCGCAACAGCAGCAACGCATCGCCCTCGAAACTAGAGAAATCTTTGCTCCTCTGGCTAACCGTTTAGGGATTGGGCGATTTAAATGGGAATTAGAGGATTTATGCTTTAAATACCTCGAACCCGATGCTTATCGCGCCGTGCAGTTATTGGTATCGGAAAAACGTATCGATCGAGAGGCCCGCATCGAAACCGTCACCAACACATTGCGGGAAAAATTGCAAGAAATTGGCATAAAAGTTCTTGATTTACAGGGTCGCCCCAAACATCTCTACGGCATTTATCATAAAATGCACAATCAAGGCAAAGAATTCGAGCAGATTTATGATATAGCCGCCGTCCGCATTATCGTCGAAACTAAAGAGGAATGTTATCGTTGTTTAGCCGTAGTTCACGACCAATTTACCCCGATTCCCAACCGTTTTAAAGACTATATCGGTTTACCAAAAGCTAACCGTTATCAATCCCTCCATACCACCGTTGTTGGTTTAAATGCCCGTCCCCTAGAAGTGCAGATTCGCACCCTAGAAATGCACCATGTTGCTGAATACGGGATTGCAGCCCATTGGAAGTATAAAGAAACCGGTTCTAGTCAAACAACTTTAACCGCTGCGGATGAAAAATTCGCTTGGCTGCGTAATCTTCTTGACTGGCAAAAAGACCTTAAAGATGGTCAAGAATACATGGATGGTCTGAAAAATAATTTTTTTGAAGAAGATATCTATGTTTTCACCCCCAAAGGTGATGTGGTAGCCCTGGCCCAAGGCGCAACACCGGTAGATTTTGCCTATCATATTCATAGTGAAGTAGGTAATCAGATGAAAGGAGCAAGAATTAATGGTAAATGGTCAGTTCTTGATGCTCCCTTGCAAAATGGTGATCTGGTGGAAATTCTCACCAGCAAGAATAGTCACCCTAGTTTAGATTGGTTAAATTTTGTCGTTACTCCTAGCGCCAGAAATCGCATCCGGCAATGGTACAAAAAATCGCGACGAGAAGAAAATATTAGCCGGGGTCGTGATTTATTAGAGAAAGAATTGGGGAAAACTGGCTTCGATGCCTTGCTGAAATCAGAACGAATGCAATCGGTGGCTAAACAGTGCAATTATGTGGCAGTGGATGATTTATTGGCGGCCTTAGGTTACGGCGAAGTTACCCTAAAAAATGTGGTTAATCGTCTGCAAGAAACAGTTAAAAATCAACAGGAAATTTTAACGGTCAAAAATCCGCCAGATGTCCTAACTGATTCCCAATTGATTCTACCATCTTCTCCCGTTCAAAGGGCTTTACCCGTTAGTAAATCACCGATCGCCGGTGTGGAGGGATTAGTCTATCGTTTAGCCGGTTGTTGTTGTCCTTTACCAGGGGAAAATATTACTGGTATAGTCGCCCACGCGGGGGAAGGTATTGTTATTCACCGTCAGGGCTGCTCGAATGTGGAAAAAGCCGAAGCTGAACGCTTAATTCCTGTTAGTTGGAACCCTATAGATGACCAGGGACGTTATCAAACTTATCCGGTAAATATTCAGATTGAAGTGATCGATCGCGTCGGGGTTTTAAAAGATATTCTCTCTCGTTTAAGTGACCAAAATATTAACGTTCGCAATGCCGGAGTTAAGACTAATTTCGGTAAACCCGCTTTAATTTCCCTGAAAATTGAAGTAAAAGACCTGCAACAATTTGAACGCTGTGTTGGTCAAATTAAGCTGATGAGCGATATTTTAAACGTTCGTCGCATCAGTCAGGTAAAAAGCGATCGAGAGTAGGTTAAACCTGAAATTTCTACTCATATTCCCCAAAACCCGAAGCGCCTTAGCTTTGGAAGTGGGATGCTGACACTGACTAAAACCACGATGGCAATATCTGCACTTTTTGTCACCGAACAACGTAGGATCGATAATTAATCTGAGTGCAAAAATCCCTATGTTATTATCCCTACTCTCAGTCATCAGTTTTCTGATTAGTTTTCTGGTGGTTGCCCTGATTAAACAACGTTTTAGCCCAGGGCAGAATTAGGGGTGTTATTTATGTCGAACTCAGGCTCTCATAGTCTATAGCATCAAAAACACCATCGCTTAGATACAAGCGCCGGCTGTTAGGGGGTTGCGGTTGTGCGGATTTCCCGATCGCACCACGCCAGATTCTGATCATTTGGTCTTGTTCTTTCCAGAATGCCCCCGGATAGGGATGGGTGGTGGCGCGCACCAGACGGTCCACCTCGGTGACGGTCATCGTCGGATCAATTTGCCCATCTTCGGGAGTCCTTCCAGGCCATTCAGTAGCTTGAGAGTCATCTTGTGGTCTTGGTTGTAAGCGATCGCTAATTAGTTCTGGCCAGATGCGACCGATCAACTGCTGGTGAGCGATCGCTACCCGTTGATAAAGAGTCGTTGCTGTTTCATCAGCAGCGATCGCTATTTTTTCCTGGGCTAAAATCGGGCCTGTATCCACCCCTTCATCTAATTGAAATAAAGTCACTCCTGTTTCAGGTAATCCTTTGATAATCGCCCAAGGAATAGAAGCGCGACCGCGGCCTACGGGCAGCAGTGTCGGGTGCATTCCTAGTACACCCCTTTTTACTGCCTGAAGAACTGGTGGTTTAGCGATTTGAGACCAACCAATGATGAACAGCCAATCGATTTCTCTCTCTTGCAGGGATTGAATAACTTCTGGAGCGTTGACACTACGAATTTTTACAACTTCTATACCTCGCTGCTGACAGAAAGAATCCACATAAATCCGCCCTGATTTATCTTGAGCGAGGTTGTCTTTGAGAGTAATCACTAAGTCTAGTTTGCCACCTTGTTCGTAGATGGTTTCCATACAAGCAAGACCCAATTGTACACAGGTAACAAAAGCAAATTTCATAAAAACTGACCTTAATAAACTGGAGGTTTTTTAGTTAGATAACCAAAGGTTCTAAAAATGATAGTTACATCTCCCCAAAAGGATATCTTACTGGCATACTTACCATCCCATTCTCCCTTTTCTAAATCAGGCATATTATCGTAGGAATTGACTTGTGCTAATCCCGTTAACCCCGGTTTACAACCAGTGGAGCCGTTTCGCTCTCGTAGCCTGCACAGGTCTGTTTGAGAAGGTAGGGCGGGGCGAGGGCCAACTATACTCATATCCCCTCGTAAAATATTAATTAACTGGGGCAGTTCATCTATATTAGTCCGACGAATAAATTGGCCAATACGAGTAATCGTTAAAGAATTAGCCTGCGCGGAAGGAACTTGGGCCGCATTAACCGCCATACTCCGAAACTTCAGCAGTTCAAACAATTTTCCCTCTTGGCCGACGCGCTGTTGTCGAAACAGCGGCGAAGCACCATCCTCTAGATAAATGGCTAGGGCGGTTAATAACATGAGCGGAGATAGAATTAATAATGCGATCGCCGCTAAGATAATATCTAACAGACGTTTTCCGTAAGAACTATACATAGATCAACACCAACTTTCACAATTTAAGCTAGAGAAAGAACAGCGAAAACCCAGACACGATCAAGTTTTCCTCTTGTTACTTTTGACTTTTTACTTGGTATAACCTCTAATCCCCCCAATTGTCAAAGCCTGAAAAGCAGTTTGAAAGGCTTCGGCATACTTCATTCCCGCCTGTCCACCTCGGTAGGCAGCTAAACCCGTCAGGATTTCAGGGCTACGAGGGTGAGGAAAATCTCTCATCACTCCTCGATAAGAACGCAGGGCTTCGATTTTTTGTTTCAAGCAAGTTTCGCCGATTTCAAAGAAGGTATCGGGAGCAAAGCTATTGCCTTGCACGGGAAAAGACCAATCCGTCGCCGATAAAATCTCCATAAAGTATAGTCCCCGTAAGGGGGGTAAGTCCGAGCGACGCTGAAATAATCTGGCAGCTGCCTGACAAGCGATCGAGGTATGATGGTGGTCGTTGTTCAGATCGTGAGGATGATGAGTAAAGATAATATCTGCCTGAGTTTGCTGGATGGCCTGCTCGATAAACTGCACTAGCTCTAGATGGGGAATCCTATTAAATTGTATATTCGGAAAATTACCTAAAATTGGGCTTTTAAAACCAATTATAGTTTTAGATGCCTTAATATCTTCCAATAAATCCGGCAAATCCGGACGCTGACGGCGGGCATCCACCTGACCAGATAAGATACAAGGGTACACGGCAACGCCTTGAGCGGCAAGAGCGGCGGCAGTGCCACCACAGCCCAAGACTTCATCGTCGGGATGAGCTACAATAATTAAAACTGTCATGCTTCTCTGGGGAAACTTATAGGTCAAGACAAGAAACTCCCCCTTATCTTACTATTGATGGTAAAATTTGCGGGAAATCTAAATCACAAGAAAGCCGACTAAATATTTTATTGCTCCATTGTTAGGGCTAATCGCTCCTATAGAGTAAAGGGAGCTTGCCAATCAAGGGTTTTTTGAATTTGGCTAGTATTAAGACGGAAATTGATGCAACCCGCTTTTGAACGCCACGATTTCTTGATGTTGCCTAAAAAATAGTAAGATTAATCATCATGGCTAGTTGTATTAATTGTCTGATAGCAAAAAACAATGAGGAATATCGGTAAGACTTCCATGACCTTTCTTGTTAGTTAATTTGCTAGGAATCTTTGAGTATTACTATATTATTACTACTTAGGAAACCTAGGAGCATGGCTGAGTTTACCTCTGATTCTAGGATTAATTGTTCTCGGAGAAATTTATCTGAACAGGAGAGTTAGCGAGCATAATTTAGCGGTGACAAGAAAAGAATAAATTTTTTACTGCTATGGATACGCGGGTTATTCAAACCTAGAGAATGTTATAAGTAGGTAGGTGTTAAAAATTGTCAGTTCCCCCACCTTATCAAGGAGGGATTAAGGGGGGTTCTATCTTCAATTTAATTATAACCTGCTACTTACTAAATCCTGTTTCAAAATTATAGTGAGCCTAGATTAGGGAGCAGAAGTAATTACTCAAATAGTTATTAGCGAAAGTCGTTTCTTTCACTCAAAAACCGATGGTTTTAATCTGGCAAAAACAGAGCTATTTATTTATTATAACCCTTGCAAATTAATTATATGTTATAATGGTAGCTTAACTAATTTTCCCCAAAAAATTAGTTAATTAGTATATTTGTTTTGAATAAAAAGCTAAAGTTTGACTTTTAACCCAAAACTCTTTAGATATGCCTTAATTTGGTTATCAAAACCTCTTTATTTAAGCGACACAAACTATCTCAATTATAAAAATTGAGAATAAATTCTCCTTGTAAATTAATGTTTGACAACTTTTAAGAAGTTGCTATACCTATCCCTAACTCACAGTTATAAATATCTGTTAATTTTCTATTTTTCGATTTCTTTTTCGGTGTATAACTATTACTATGATATGCAGCTATTCCCTGATAAACACTGTCTTATATACTGGTAGTTAAAGGATGAAAACGAACCAGACTTTTTTTAAATAGGGTCTGCTGAAAAAGTTTTTCGTGGGGGTAGGGTGTGGGGTGTGGGGTGTAGGGTTTTACCGATTTTCAGGGGGTCAATTACCTAATTTTCAGGGAAAAAGTGCCTAAATTTCCCCCCCGATCACCCCAAGGTCTGGCACTTTTTGATGGGAAAAAAGTCTAAAATTCTTATCCAACAAGGTTTTTAGATTTATTCAGCACACCCTAAATAAACTAAAATAATGACCGCTGCCTTTCCCACAAAAGACACAGATAATTTCCTCTGTATTTTATCAGCTACTAATTGGGATTTTCAAGTATGATAACCTCTTTTACCACCAAAAAAATCTTTCTGTTTCTTTTGGGGGCTTTCTATGGGAGTTTCCGTTAGATCCATTACCGTTACGACTGGTATCTCTGCTTGATTTAGTAGAGCTTTTTTCTTTTTAAACGGAAGTTTCCCGATTGTAAAAGCATTTTTTCCGTCTTATTTACAATCCGACCTATAGTTAATTCTGATAGTTGACCACTTGTACCAATGTGAAAATATGTTCTATATTCTCGCCAATATTCTAACGTTACTAAAACTTGTTCTTCTATAGATAGTTTAGGTTTCGGTCTCCTTTTAGATGCTGAATTAGATTCAGCTTCAACACTTTTTACTGATTCTACCATCTTTCTCTAGGTTTGTTTATACACACCGAAACGGCGTTGGAACTGTTCATCTGATAAGTGTTGATAATCCATACTTTTGCTAATAAACATAGCAAAAGTATAGATAATTTCCTGACCTAAGATCACATTTTATTCCTTTTTCCACTTCCATCTAAAAATCGAGAAAAAAGCAAAATCTTTCACCATACCATAAAAAAATTATGCAAGAGGTCTATTGCTAACCCGACCGACGATGATCTATTCTGGATCCTAGCCTGACTCGCGAATCCCCACCGCCACAAAAGAATAATGTACTGCGATTACCTGGTTCAAATCCTCACCGCACGCGTCTACGATGTCGCCCAAGAAACCCCCTTAGAACTTGCCCCCAATCTCTCCCAACGCTTGCACAATCAGCTTTTACTCAAGCGCGAGGATATGCAGTCGGTTTTCTCTTTTAAACTGCGCGGCGCATACAACAAAATGGCGTATTTGTCAAGGGATTTGTTACAAAAAGGCGTAATTGCTGCCTCGGCGGGAAATCATGCCCAGGGAGTCGCTTTGGGGGCGCGGCAATTGGGAACCCAAGCGATTATCGTTATGCCTGTCACCACTCCGCAAGTCAAAATCGACGCGGTAAAAGCCCGGGGCGGGATTGTTGTCCTGCACGGTGACACCTACGATGATGCCTACACCTACGCGCGGCAATTAGAAGCGGAAAAAGGCTTAACTTTTATCCATCCCTTCGATGACCCGGAGGTAATCGCCGGCCAGGGTACGATCGGTATGGAAATTTTACGACAATATCAGCAACCGATCGAGGCCATTTTTGTCGCTATTGGTGGCGGTGGGCTAATATCAGGTATTGCAGCCTATGTCAAGCGTTTACGCCCAGAAATTAAAATTATCGGGGTGGAACCTGTGGACTCAGACGCGATGAATCAATCCCTAAAAGCTGGTTATCGGGTGCGTTTGTCTCAAGTGGGATTATTTGCCGATGGGGTAGCGGTGCGCGAGGTGGGAGAGGAGACTTTTCGTCTTTGTCAGCAGTATGTGGACGAGATTATCCTCGTGGATACGGATGATATCTGTGCGGCGATTAAGGATGTTTTTCAAGATACACGCTCGATTTTAGAACCTGCGGGGGCGTTAGCGGTAGCAGGAGCGAAAGCTTATGTAGAAAGAGAAGGAATTGAGGATAAAACCCTCGTTGCTGTGGCTTGTGGGGCAAATATGAACTTTGATCGTCTGCGATTTGTGGCGGAAAGGGCAGAATTAGGGGAACGGCGCGAGGCGTTGTATGCTGTTACTATTCCCGAACAACCGGGCAGTTTACGGCGTTTTTGTGAATGTGTCGGCAAACGCAATTTAACCGAATTTAGTTATCGCATTGCCGATGAAAAAGAAGCACATATTTTTGTCGGCGCCCAGATCGAAAATCGCAGCGATGCCAAGAAATTAGCCGAGAGTTTTGAAGCTTGCGGCTTTAAAACCCTCGATATTAGCGATGATGAATTGACTAAATTGCATCTGCGCCACATGGTGGGAGGGCGATCGCATTTAGCCGATCATGAATTATTTTATCGCTTCGAGTTTCCCGAACGACCGGGGGCTTTAATGAAATTTGTCGCCTCCATGAGTCCCCACTGGAATATCAGCGTTTTCCATTATCGCAATAACGGAGCCGATTACGGGCGTATCGTCGTGGGCATACAGGTCCCCCCGGATGAAATGAATCAATGGCAAGCTTTTCTCGATACTCTCGGCTATCGCTATTGGGATGAAAGTCAAAATCGGGCCTATCAGTTGTTTTTAGGTTAGGGTTGGCTGAATAAATCTAAAAACCTTGTTGGATAAGGCTTTTAGACTTTTTTGACCTCAAATCGGGGGTAAAATTCAGGCACTTTTTCCCTGAAAATTAGGCAACTGACTACCTCAAAATCGGTAAAACCCTACACCCTACACCCCACACCCCACACCCCACACCCCACACCCTGCCCCCACCAACAAACTTTTTGCCGCAAACCCTAGGTTAAATCGCCATTTTCAGGAAGTTATCAGTACAGATGAATCAAGATTTTCCCCATATTTCCGTTTTGAGTCAAGAATTAATCGCCGGCTTAAATATTCAACCCGGGGGGCATTATCTCGATCTTACCCTCGGGGGTGGTGGACACAGCCGCTTGCTTTTAGAAGCTCATCCCGAAACCACAGTCACCGCCATCGATCGCGATCAAAGCGCCCTAGAAGCCGCTAAAATTAGTCTCGCCCCCTATCTAGATAGCCGTTTAACCCTCTGGTGGGGGAACTTCGCCGATTATGATGGACAAAATAGCAGTTTTGATGGCATTATCGCCGATTTAGGAGTCAGTTCTCCCCAATTCGATCAGAGCGAGCGCGGCTTTAGTTTTCGCCACACGGCAGCCTTAGATATGCGGATGGATCGCTGTCAATCCCTGACGGCAGCCGATATTATTAACCATTGGCAGGAAAAAGAATTAGCAGATCTTTTTTATCAATACGGAGAAGAACGTTTATCTCGTCCTATTGCTCGCTCGATCGTCCAAAAACGTCCCTTTACTACCACTACAGAATTAGCGGCTGTCATCGCTAGTTCTGTCCCCGCTAGTTACCGTTATGGACGTATTCATCCGGCAACGCGGGTTTTTCAATCCCTACGCATCGCTGTTAATCAAGAATTAGATTCTCTGCAAAAATTGTTAGATCAAGCCCCCCACTGGCTAAAATCCGGGGGAATTATCGCTATGATCAGTTTTCATAGTCTAGAAGATCGTCTGATCAAGTATGGCTTTCGCGAAAATAATTCCTTGAAAATTATCACCAAAAAGCCGATTATTCCCAGCCGAGAAGAACAAGCTAAAAATCCTCGTTCTCGTTCGGCTAAACTAAGAATAGCCCAAAAGATAGAATCAGAGGTTATCTGATAGCAGTTATCTTAATTGTGAGGTACAAACTCTCTGGTTTTGGGGAGTCGTTATCTTGAAGATAAAGGCTGTGGTAAAGTAAAAACCAAGAAAGAAAGCTGGTATTTATTCTTAAAAATCATTGACTAAAATAACGCAGTCCTTTTACCAATCTTTCTACTGCCGTTAAAGCCGTTTCTGGAGATAAAGCACCGTAGGCAAGACGCAAATAACAGCCTTCTGTTATCCCAAAAGTTGAACCGGGTAACACCGCCACCCGCTGCTGCTCAATTAAAGTTTTAACTAACTGAAAATCATTCTTGTCTGTGGTAATTTTCAGGAAAAAATAAAAAGCCCCTTCCGCAGTGGCAACATCACAGATATCCCTAATCGATTCTAGAGCATTCAGGCAAATTTCTCTAACTTGACTGATGGTTTTTAACTGTTCTAAAGGATAGCTTTTACCCACCTGTAACGCCCCTAGGGCCGCGTATTGCGACACCACCGGCGGACAGATTAAAATAGTATCCTGAATCTTATTAATCGCCTCAGATAAATGTTCTGGTACTACCATATAACCAATGCGCCAACTGGCAAAACCGTAGGCTTTTGAGAGACTAAATAAGGAAATAGTCCAGGATTCACTGTCAACAATTGCCGCCGGAGAAAAGTGACGGGCATGGTTATAGGTAAAATATTCATAAGCCTCATCATGAATGTGATAGATGCCCTTTTTTTGACAGATTCGATTGACTTCTCTTAGGGTATTTTCTGGATAAACTACTCCCGTGGGATTATTAGGAGAAATCGTCACCACTGCCTTAGTTTTTGCCGTGATTGCCTCTTCAATGGCAGCCGGACGCAATTGATAATTTTTGTCTGTGGCAACTAAAATTACTTGACAATCAGCCATTTTTATGGCCATTTCATGATTGAAATAAAAGGGAGTGTTGAGAATAATTTCATCCCCCGGGGAAGTAATGGCTAAAATAGCATTCATAAAAGCCATATTACTGCCCGCCGTCACAAAAATTGCCTGTTTATCGCTGATTTCTATCCGATTATCTTCGGCTAGTTTCTGCCGAATTACTGCTAATAAGGGGGGAATTCCCGCCACAGATTGATATTGATGATTTTTGGGATTAGCTAAGAATAAAGATAGAGATTCGAGCGCTTCCCGGGGTGGATAATAGGAAACAATCCCTTGACCGAGGGAAATAGTGCCGGGGTTCGCTTTAATTAATTGACCGACCACGGGAATAATCGGTGTTTGTACCCCGTCCATGCGGGAGAGAAGGTCTTTCATTAAAGTAATCAATGGAGCCGAGCAGAGTCGAACTGCTGTCCAAATTAGGTATTGACTGTCCGTTCATTCACAGGTTTAGTTTCGATTACCCTCGAAACGGGGACTGTCACTTATCCCGGACAGTGGGATGCTCTAGTTAAAGCTTAGACGGTTAACTAACTAGAGAAAGTTAAACGTGGCATCCGTTGGGGGTTTATCCATAGTCCTTAACGGAGTCAAACCATGAATGCTCGAGTCGATTAGAGACTATTAGGCAGCTACAGGAGCGGCTTTACGAGCGAAAGGAACGATGTTGTTCGCATTTACTTTTTGTTTGAGCCTTTGATTTACGAGAGGAGACTCACTCTCGACCTGTATCACGGGGGAGCTTTCGCTAACCTGTCGAAACCGTTACGGCCCCTTGTGCTTACATTCTGATTATAGCATATTTTTTGATTAAGCTAATTGTGGCTCAATTGAGATTTTTCCGAGCTTCCCAAGGGTTAGAGCCAGTCTAGATGGGAAAAAAGGTTTTTATCGCTGATTTTTGGGAGAATTATCCTATATTTGCCCTCGATTAGTATCACCAGAGACTAAACAATTAATTGAGCAGCTATTGCTCCACTGCGATAACCTGAGTTCGGAATCAGGGAAAACGGCAAAATTTCCCTAACCCGAACTAACCTTGATTACAAAACCTTATGGGTGTGAGAATGTTGTTTGACGTTATCCTCCGTCCGCACCACATGAACAGCATTCAAGATGCGTTTTTTCTCTAGGGAAAAGTTTAAATCGTTTTTTTGGCTGCCCAAGGAGATTAACCCTTGCAGGTGGGGTTGATTTTTATAGGTGCGAGTGGCCGCAATCGCCCTTTCGACAAAATTCTCGCATAATTGGGTATTATCGGGGAAATTACTAGGTATTTGAGGATTATCGTCCTGAAAAACCTCTCCTAAACTCATGGCGCGGGCAAATTCGTAGGAAGTGGGAATTCCTTTGACAATTGCCTCTAGGGCTGCCGAGGGAATCGGTTCTAACACCGCCACTTTTTCTAATTCTCCCTCCTGTTTGAGAAAACAAATTGCTAAACCGAATACACAATAATCATCTTTTGTCAAGTCAGAAATGTTTAAGAATTGTGTCGCTGTGGCCATTATTTTAATCCTGAGTCGCTCTTTCTTTAATCTTGCTGGTGATCAGCGCTCGAATCAAGGTTTTTATTAAGAGATATGAAGGAGAAAAATTTAGCAGGGTTGGGCGGCGCTAACGCATCCCCAGACGGAAAAAACTGAGAACTGTTAGACTAGAAACCAGCAGATTAACTGATAAACGAGCTTTATGTCACCCACTCTACTCATCTCCAAAGAACTCCCCACCCTGAAATATAATCCTAGTCTGGAGCGCTTTGATAGCTCTTGGGCGGCTCCTTTGTCCACTCTTCTGGGACTGGGACGGGCTGCCGGGGCAACTTTTATCGAATTTTTCCTGGAAAGAGTCAACTATATCAGTTGTTTAGCCGAAGATGACAGCATCACCAGTCTCTCACCGAAACTATCTACAGGGGCAGGAATCCGCCTTTTTCGCGGGAAAGCCGATTGTTATGTCAGTACCAACGATTTAAGCTTCCAAGGCTTAAAAAATGCCCTAGAAAAAGGTTTATCGATTCTCGGTTTAAACCTACCCAGTCCTAACGCCTATATTCCCGAAATCAATCTGGAAATGTTCCGGGATTATGCCACGGTCAAAAACAAAGATATTTGGCTGAATAATTGCAGTTCTTTGGGAGAAATGGGTGATATTCTCCTAAATGCTAACGTTCAACTCAATCAGAAAGCCTCTCACGTCCAATCTCGTCGCGCCGCTTATTTTCGCGATTGGCAAGAAATTTTAGTTGCCGCTAGTGATGGCACTTTTGCCCGGGATATTCGCCTCACCCAATCGGTGGGCTATAATCTCCTCTGTGCCGATGGGACTAATCGTTCTAGCATTGGTAAACGGGTGGGTAGTACCAGTAATCCCGATTTTCTGCGGACGTGGAATGCCGAGGAATCGGCGGCAGAAGTGGCCGAATCGGCGGGTAAAATGCTTTACGCTGACTATGTAGAATCCGGCAGTTATCCCATCGTCATGGCCAATGAATTTGGCGGCGTTATCTTCCACGAAGCTTGTGGCCATTTGCTAGAAACTACGCAAATCGAACAAAAAACCACGCCCTTTCTCGATAAAAAAGGCGAAAAAATCGCCCACGACAACCTGACGGCGTGGGACGAAGGATTATCCGATAAAGCTTTCGGTACTATCGATATGGATGATGAGGGAATGCCGGCCCAGCGTACTCTCCTAATTGAAAATGGTATCCTAAAAAACTTCATTGCCGATCGCACCGGTTCAATTAAAACCGGCCATCCGCGCACGGGTAGCGGTCGCCGTCAAAACTACACCTATGCCGCCGCTAGTCGGATGCGGAATACCTACATCGCTCCCGGGGAATATACCCTCGATAATCTCTTTAATTCCATCGATAAAGGCATTTATTGCAAAAAAATGGGCGGTGGTAGTGTGGGGGCGACCGGGGAATTTAATTTCGCCGTCGAGGAGGCCTATCTTATCGAAAATGGCAACCTGACTAAACCCCTGAAAGGCGCGACTTTAATCGGTTCAGCTAAGGAGATTATGAATAAAATCTCTATGTGTTCCCAAGATTTAGGTCTAGCGGCGGGTTTTTGCGGTTCCGTTAGTGGTAGCGTTTATGTCACCGTTGGTCAACCCCATTTAAAAGTCGATTCTATTACCGTTGGCGGTCGTTAATCATGACTTTAGTGATTCTCTACTATTTCCTCATTGCCATCATGATAGTGGGAATAATTGGCGAACTGCTGCCCGCTATCCCCGGCATGAGTTTGATTTTAATCGCCATGCTGGTGTGGGGTTTTGTCACCAAATTTGCGGGGATGGGGGTCGCTTTAACCGTGGCCTTTGTTGTCCTTCTCCTCAGTCTGGGGGTGGAATTCCTCGCTAGTTATCTCGGCGCCCAAAAAGTTGGGGCGAGCAATTGGAGTCAAATCGGTCTAGTAGTGGGTTTATTAGCGGGAATATTCGGGCTTTTACCCGCTTTACCCATTGGCGGACCGATTATCGGCTTATTTGTCGGTCCTGTGGTGGGGGCTTTTTTGGGAGAATACGCCTATCGTCGCGATTTGGAATTAACTCCCCGTTTGCAACAATCCCTAAAAGTCTGTGTCGGTATCGTCGTCGGCACGGTTATCGGTCACGTTGCCAAAGCTATGCTGGCCACGGCCGCCGTTATCGTCTTTATTGTCACCACTTGGCCCAATCTCTCTTCAGTTATCAGTTAGAAGATGTTGAATGTTGGGATTTTATTTGAAATTTCCCCATTCCCCCACTTCCCTATCACCCTATCTCCCTATCTCCCTATCACCTATCCTCCAACACCAAAAAAAATCTATGCCAAAAGTTGAAGATATCGCCCAAATCGCTAATTCTAGCGCCCAAGCTTTAGGAATTGCTAAATACGACATCTATGGTTCCTCGGTCGATGAAACCGATGTGGATGTGTTTCAAGGGGAACCGAAACAGGTACAAGCTTCCAATCGTTCCAGCGTTATCGTTCGCGTCTGGAATCAGGATAATCAAGTCGGTGTCACCTCCACCACCGATGTGGACCCGGTGGGACTGCAATTAGCCCTAAAAACCGCTCAGGAAGCCAGCGTTTTTGGCGTTAAGGAAAATGTCCCCGATTTTAGTCCCGCTGCCACCGCACCCACCACAGAAGTGGCCAGCGAAATGTCTAATCAAGCACCGGTATCCACTCTCGTCGATAAGTTATTAGCCGCCGAAAAATCCCTACTAGCGGCTCATCCAGCTATTGCCAGTGTTCCCTATAATGGTTTGGGACAACAGCAGGTCAGACGTTTTTATCTCAATAGCGACGGGGCAATGCGTCAGGAAGCGCGTAGTTATGCCAGTGTGTATTTATACACCAAAACCGAACAGGAAGGCAAAAAACCCCGCAGCGCTGGTGCTTTTCGGGTTAGTCCGGGCCTGGAAAAATTAGATATCGATGGTTGCATCGAGGAAGCGATTACCAAAACTGTTAGCCATCTGGACTATCAACCGATTACCACGGGTAAATATTTGGTGGTTTTTGCCCCCCGCGCCTTTTTGAGTCTAATGGGAGCATTTTCTAATCTGTTTAATGCCCAAAATGTCCTTGATAAACAGAGTCTTTCTACTCCTGAATCTTTGGGAACACAAATCGCCGCTACGGCCTTAAATTTGTGCGATGATGCCCTCCATCCAGCTAATGTTGCCGCAGAAACTTTTGATAGTGAAGGCACTCCCACCCGTCGTGTGGAATTAATTAAAGAGGGGATTTTGAGTAATTTTCTCCATAGCACGATTACCGCTAAACGGATGAATACGGAACCGACTGGCAACGGTAACATTGGGTCAAAAGTAACGGTTAGTCCCCATTTTTATCACGTTTTTGCTAGTGCTAATCAACCAAAGATATATTCTTTGGAAACAGCAGAAAATGTGGTTTTAATTGATAGTTTACAGGCACTTCATGCGGGAGTTAATTCTCTACAAGGTTCCTTCTCTTTGCCCTTTGACGGTTGGTTAGTTAACAAAAATGAGCGCATTAGCATCGATTCCGCTACCGTAGCCGGGGATATTTTAACACTGCTGAAATCGATTGTTTATCTGGAACCGGAAGCAGTTATTACTCCCAGTGGTGTTTGTCCCTACGTTTGGGTAGAGGGTTTATCAATCACGGGAGAAGCTTAACACTATACCAGACCAAAAATAGGGGGTATTAACTAGGGTAATACCCCCCGCCAGATGGATGCTAATTTTATAGTCGTGGGTAAGCTGTTGACTATCCAAATTACACTAAATCCAGTTATTAAAGACTGATTAGGGTTTGCTGAATAAAGTACGGGCGAAGCATTCGGATAGAAAATCTACGGTTTCACCGATAGGTTATTGCCCGAATGCTTCGCCCCTACAGGACGCGGGCCGATGAAGACCCAAGGTTTTGAACCACGATTCTCTCAAAATCTTGCACCTGTGGGAGCGAAACAGGACACTAAAACCCTTATCTCGTTTATATTTCACATTTATTCAGCTTTAGTATTACTCCTAATTAAGAACTATTTTTCAGCCGGGGGAAACCAATTATCATCTAATGTTTGTTCGAGGGATATATGAGCGTCTGAATTGAGAGAAAAAAGCTGAGAAACTGATTTAATCGCCACTGGATAAACTTTATCATACATAGCTGCTAATTCTGGCCGTAAGCTGGGACTATCTTCTAAACGATGCTGAATTTGGGCGCGAAAATTGACTATTTCTGCCGCCCAATGATTACCTGACCGTTTTTTTTCTTCTTGCCAATAAGCCAGCTTTAAAAGATGTTCGATAAGACGGGTTAACAGACTCATTAAAGCTCGTCTATCACTTTTCCCCATACTCTCGATTTCTTCAATTAAATTATCCCAATCTACCTGCTCAAAATTGCGCTCTCGTAACTGTTTTACCGTCTCTTTTAGCCATTGATTATAATCAGTTTCGTAGGCAGTTGACGACATAAGACCTCTTGTAAAAATCAAAAATTGTTGTTGGGGTTAGGAGTCAGTAGCCAGTAGTCAGTAGTCAGGAGAATTAAGAATGAGCATTAATCAACTAAATGCTCTATTTAGGTATTTTATGCAATTTTATGTCTATTTTTCTCATTTTTGCACTCTCAAAAATTAATCATGCAAGAGGTCTATAGCCTTTTAATAATTATAGGGCTTGTTGCTGTGACTAATTACCAAAATTTGTTGCGGTCGGTAGCAATTTTATAATTTTCACTTAAAATGGATTGCATAATTGATCTAGAGTAAAGTTTCAAGGGAGTTGACTGAAAATGCTTGATTACCGTCTATTGTTATGTGCTATGGCATCTGTTTTACTCGGTCAGTCCGTACAGGCTAAGGATATCGAGTTTTCTGGGGGTGCCAGCGGTGTGGATCCCCTCGGCCATTCTTTTGCGTTTGATGGCACAACCTTCACACTTTCGTCTGGTTCAGGTACATTCAATCCTTCTGGTGTTGACATTGGCAACGCGAAAAGCTTTTCCTTTAGTTTGACCAATCCTGCTGTTTTCAATCCGGATCCCGTTGATGTCCCTAATGCCTGTCCACCAGGCCAGTATGCAACTTATATCAGCTTCAATCCCCTAGTAATCGTCTGCGTAGGCTTCGGTGGCGAAGGGCCATTCATTCGACATACATGGCAATACAGGATGCTTCCGGGGGGTGTAATCACTTTCAACGATCCCCAGGGTACTGGCTTGACCGCTGGGCTTTCCAAGTTTGACTTCACACTAACTTTTCCACAGCCCATTAATGTTAATAACTTCAGCTTTACCGCTAAGTGGTCTGATGTTGCTTCAGTCCCAGAACCTTCGCTGACGACTGGATTACTTCTCCTCGGATTCGTGGGTCTATACTGGACAAAACGTACCTAAATCGGTTCTACAAATACATAGTCTTTTGGCTGGCTAATTTATCGGCAGCATCTTGGGTGCATCTCAATTTTGTAGAAATATCTATATTAGGGCTGGTTGAATAAATCTAAAGACCTTGTTGGATAAGACTTTAGTGCCGGTCATGGGAGTGAGCGGCGGGAAAATTCAGGCACTTTTTCCCTGAAAATTAGCTAATTAACCACGGCTCGACTGAGCTTCGCGGTTCGACTGAGCTTCGCCGAACGTCCTCAAAATCGGTAAAACCCTACACCCCACACCCGACACCCTGCCGCCACGAAAAACTTTTTGCCGCAAGGCCTATCTAGGAGAGTCCGAATTTTGTTCAAAAGTTAACTCCTCTAACACTTCCGTAACCAACTTGCCGTTGGCTAAACACTTTAAACTTCTAATCTGAATATTTACTTGGGGAGTTTCTTCTAACTGTTCAATCAAAAAATCTGCATATTTGATTATTGCCTCACGCGCCGCATTTTTTTTAGTCCAAACTTGCGCCATTTCTAACATATTAGTAACCCCAATAAACTCGTCTCCTTCCCCATCTAAACTATAATTAGCCGCATAGGTAGGGCTTGCTGAATAATGGTAAAACCCTTTTAAAATAAGGCTTTTGACCTGTTAAAGTCCGATGTTAGTGCAAGAAAATAGGATTGGGACTTTCAAAAACCTTGCATTATCCTTCTTGTAGTACATCGCTTGGTACAAAAAACAAGGGCAACAAAGCCTGAAACGACTGGGTACTGACTCCTACCCCCAGGAAAAACTTTTTCAGCAGACCCTAGGTATTAGCAGTAGGACACAACATTGACACTCCCATCGCGCTTAAGCGAGGGATTCTTGGTTCACTGAGTTTCCTTAATCTGGCAGGACGTATCCAACCAAACCAGAGGGAATCTCTCCCCAAGCGTATTAGTTTCGGTATGCCCTACCGTACTTAGTCCCTTTTTGAGAATGTTGATAGCGGCGTTAATATCTCTATCTTCTACAT